>JBNGDZ010000770.1:0-2731 GCA_049975765.1 Armatimonadota bacterium | reverse complement strand
CTACAACCCCGAGGATGAGCAGAATCGGAGCGCCTTTCGCTTCCACGAGGGTGACCTCAGCGGCGACTGGCGCAACCCCGAGGACATCGAGGTCGTGAAGATGTTCTCCTGGAGCACCACCCGGCTGCCCGTCTCGGAGATCGATGACGAGCACAACATCGTGCACTTCACCGGGCAGACCAGCGGCCCGCCGCGGCTGTTCACCTGGGCCGGGAACCGCTACTACGTCGATCACGTCTTCGAGGGCCTGGACAGCCCCGGAGAGTGGTACCTCGACCGCCCCAGCGGCACGCTCTACTACATGCCTCGACCGGGCGAGGACATGCGCACGGCGGAGTCTGTCTTCCCGGTGGTCGAGCGTCTCGTGGACCTGCGCGGTGACCTGGAGAGCGAGCGGCCCGTCCGGCATATCACCTTCCGGGGGCTGACCTTCGAGCACTCCACGTGGTCGATGCCCGACACCGGCCTGCACGAGCGCCAGGCGCAGGTGATCATCGAGACCGCCGGCATCTACGCCCGCGGCGCGGTGGGCTGCACGCTCGAGGACTGTGAGGTGCGCCACATCGGCGCCCATGGGGTCTGGCTGGAGCGCGGGTGCAGGGAGAATCGCCTGGAGCGCTGCCACGTGTGGGACATCGGCGCCGGCGGAGTCTACCTCGGCACCACCACGCATGTGCCCGAGGCCAGCCACAACGTGGTCCACAACTGCTTCATCCACCACCTGACCGAGGTGCACGGCGGCGCCATCGGCGTCTGGATCGGCCGCAGCTCCTACAACGAGGTCTCGCGCTGCGATATCGGCGACACCAACTACTCCGGGATGTCCGTGGGCTGGAGCTGGGGATACGCCGAGAGCACCGCGAACCACAACATCGTCGCCGACAACCACATCCACCACTGCGGCCACCGGGCGCTCAGCGACATGGGCGGCATCTACACCCTCGGCGTGTCGCCCGGCACCGAGCTGCGCCACAACCGAATCCATGACATCTGGTGCAACCCCGCCTACTCGCACGCCTCGGGGATCTACCCCGACGAGGGCAGCTCCGAGATCCTCATCGAGAACAACATCGTCTACCGCTGCACCTCCAACGGCTTCTTGCTGCACTACGGCCGGGAGCTTGAGGTGCACAACAACATCTTCGCCTTCGCCGAGCGGGATGGTGTGCACCGGGCGCGGGAGGAGGATCACATCTCGTTCTTCTTCGAGCGCAACATCATCCTCTCCGAGCATCAGGACGTGCTGGGCGGGCGCTGGACGAACCAGAACTACGAGATCGACTACAACTGCTACTGGTGCACCACCGGCGAGCCGGTGACCTTCAACGGGCGGAGCCTCGAGGAGTGGCAGGAGATGGGCAATGACCTCCACTCCATCATCGCGAAGCCCGGCTTCCGCGCCCCGCAGCAGGGCGACTTCACGCTCGCCGACGACTCCCCGGCGCTGCAGCTCGGCTTCGAGCCCATCGACCAGGAGGGCATCGGGCTCTACGGCGACCCGGAATGGGTCTCCCTGCCGCAGCGCTTCGAGCATCAGCCCGATGATCCACTGCCGCCCGAGCCCGAGCCCCTGCAGATCAGCGAGGGCTTCGAGGCGGCCCCCGGCCTCGACGAGCCGGCGCCGCTGGGCGGCCACCCGCTGCACGCGAGGGTGCACACCGAGGACCATCCGGAGCTGGTGGGCATCACCGACGAGGTGGCGGCCACCGGCCAGCGCAGCCTCCGGGTGCAGGACAGCCCGGAGATGGAGCGGGACTACAACCCCCACTTCTACTACACCCCCCACTACAGGGAGGGCGTGGCTCGCAGCGCCTTCGACATCCGCATCAGCGAGAACACGGTGATGTACCACGAGTGGCGGGATAGCTCTACGCCCTATCAGGTCGGCCCCAGCCTGTGGATTCGCGACGGCGCTATCCACGTGGAGGGCCTGGAGCCGCTGCCGATCCCGGTGGACGAGTGGGTGCACATCGCGGTGACCGCTGAGCTGGGCGAGCGCGCCGACGGCACATGGGACCTGGCGGTTACGCTGCCCAACGGCACCGAGCACAGCTTCCACGACATCGCCTGCCCCTCACCCGAGTGGAAGGCGCTCACGTGGCTGGGCTTCGTGAGCAGTGCCACTGAGGAGACGGTCTTCTACCTGGACAACATCGAGGTGGACAGGCAGGGGTAGCGACGAGCGACGAGCTGCGAGCGACGAGCCACAGGCCACGGCCACAGCGGAACGACGCACGGCACGGGCCGGTGCCCGCCGTGGCGGGGCATGTGATCCTGCATCATGGCTCATGCGTACCCACATCGTGGCGAGCGGTGATTCGCGCCGTCTTTCGTTCGGAGGGGCCGTCCTGAGGCGCCAGCGTCGTGTGCTGGAGCCGAAGCCGGCCCTGGGCATTTCCCCGCTGCCAGCTCTGTCGAACCGCTTCGCGTGGTGCGTCACGGCCGATCCCTCTCGCTCCCGTCTGAGCGCCGCCACGACAGCGCCTGCGCCCACCGAGCCCCGGCCGCGACCCGTACGGTGCGCTACTGCTCGGGGTGCAGGGAGAGCGTGCCCACGCGGAACCAGTCGAAGTGCGTGCCTCCCGGCCCCTCCGCTCCCGCGACATACAGGGTATCGCCGATGCAGCAGACGCCGGGGTCGTTTATGACGCCGCCGTGGGGCACCTCTGGCTCCATGCGGTGGTACCGGTGTGTCTGCGTGTCATAGGCCAGCACGCGGCTGTTCCAGTAG
>JBNGDZ010000769.1:0-2856 GCA_049975765.1 Armatimonadota bacterium | reverse complement strand
GCGGCCGTCGCGCAGCTC
The DNA here is from genome assembly GCA_049975765.1 of Armatimonadota bacterium. GTDB lineage: Bacteria > Armatimonadota > Zipacnadia > Zipacnadales > UBA5352 > JAYENL01. The sequence continues at coordinate 2,838 of JBNGDZ010000769.1, read as the reverse complement.
CTTTTCCGCGAGCAGGACGCGGTACCGGCAGTGGATCACGGCCCGCCCTCCTCGACCAGGGCCAGCAGATCGCCGACGCCGCAGTCCAGGAACTCACAGAGGGCTTCGAGCGTGCTGACGTTGAATTGGGAGAAGGTATCGCGGTAGTAGCCTCTGAGGGTGTTGACGTCAAGGCCGGTGGCCTGCGAGACCGCAGCGAGGGTCCAGCGCTCCGCGCCCTCCTGCGCCCGTTTTGCCTCGAGAAGCTCGGCAAAGCGGCTGGAGACGCCGACCTTGGGCGTCCACGGCTCGGGCGGCTCGTCGGGGTCTGGCGGAGACTGGGGCTCGGGCTGGGCGTCGGCGTCGGTGAACCAGGCGGGAAGGGGCTGCCCCTCGAGGTGGGTGTCGGCAAGATCCCGGAGCAAGGCCGTCAGGCTCGGCATGTCGCCGTTGAGGGCCCCGGCGTCTCTGGCGAGCGCCTCCAGCGCGCGCTTGCGCAGCCGTCCGACCGCTCCCTTGCCGATGTGGACTGTGATCGTGACCTGCTCGTGGCTGGACATAGAGCGATTATAGGTCGGCGAAGAGGCCGAGCAAGAGCGCGTGCGGGGAATGGTTAGGACTGGGTGGGGACGAAGGAGAGGCTGTAGGTGCGAGAGTCCTCGGTGGTGTGGATGCCCTTGGCGACGTAGGAGCCGGGGATGATGACTTGGTCGACGTGGCCGGGCATGTGCCGCTCGGTGTAGCCCGCGACGCGGGCGGTGTAGTTGGTGCCGCCCCATGGGGTGGTGGCCAGGGTGATCACGTCGAAGGTCTCAAGGCCGTGCACGGGCAGGGTGCGGACTTCGACGGTGGTGGCGATGGCGACGTAGTAGTCGAGCTCGCCGTGGGCGCGTTTCTCGCAGTCGCTTTGGGTGGTCAGGGTAGGGTCGTTGATGATGATCTCGCGCTTACCGGCCAGGGCGACCTGGGTGCTGTCGGTGGCGGTGTAGGTATAGGGGTTCCCGTAGGGGTCGTCGGCGCCGCAGACGGTAACGGTGTTGAACTTGGCCAGGCCCAGGACGTAGGTGGCGTCGAGGACAGGATGGTGGGTGTTCCAGCCGTAGGTGTAGACGGTCGGATCGCTGTCCCCGAGGATCTTGAAGTTGAGGGATCCGTTAAGGCCGGCGTAGGGATGCTCGGGGATCCGGGCGATCAGCTCCTTGAGGGCGGCGTCGAGGGGTGTGTTGGGCGGGATCCCGAAGGCGGGCGTGATCGGGGTCACAGAGCCCGACCGGATCAGGCCAACTCTGCCGAGGATCCAGTCAATGATCTCGCTTATGTCCGTGGTGCCGTTCCAGTTGTATTGCTGGTCGGTGCGGAATCGCGAGAGCCTGCCCCAGGCATCGAGGCAGGTCAGCAGGACGGACCCCTTGTCATAGATGACCTCCTCGATCCAGAGTCGGGGCAGCTCCGCCTTGTAGGCGGTGGCTCCGACGTAGCAGCCTCGCTCGAGGTCAACGCTTGCGCCGCGGGTAGGCGGTGACGAGGTCAAGGCGCCGTCGGTGTTGTCCAGGTAGACGGTGGATGTGATCGGTCGCATCGCGCGCTCGCGGTAGGTGAAGCCGATGAGGCGGTGGGAATAGTCGGCGCCGCCGATGGTGACGCCGGCCGTGTGGCGGGCGCCTCGCTGGGCCTGGGCGGCCGTCAGGGCGGGGTCAATGGCGCGCATCGCGGGCTCCGGCTCTCAGTCGGCGGGCCGCCGCTGGGGCTCGACCTCGGCGTGCTGCCCGGGTGGGACGCGGCGAAGCAGGCCTCCGGTGCTTTTCCGGGGGCCTGCCGGTCGAGTCCGCGGCAGCGTCCACGCTCGGTGACAAGTAAGCGGCGCGCCGGTCTGCCGGGGCGCCGCCCCTCGAACTCGAAGGATCGCACGGTGGCAAGTCCCTCCTGTGGCTTCGCGCAGGACAAGCCCCTCGATGGGCAGGCTCGGTGGGTCACACAGACGCCCTGGACAGGCGGGTCACCACGCATTCGGTCCATCCCAGCGGTCGAGGTCGGGCATGGGTGCGGTCCCGGCGCTCAACGCGGCCGCTTTCTGCGCGAGATCCTGCAGCTCCTGGTAGAAGATGCTCAGCTGGCGCTCGGCCCACTCCCGCAGGTTGCGCGGCGCCCATTCGTTGAGGTTGGCCTGCTCCAGGATGGTGAGGCGGCGCTGGGTAGCTGCGAAGGCTGCGGCCCCTCGGGCGATCACTGAGGCGTGGCGGTCGGGGAAGGTGGTGGCCGTTGCGCTGTCGAGGCCGTTGAGCGTGTGGTCGGTGGTGTGCCAGATGCGGACGACGTCGCCGGTGTTGGGCTCCTCGTAGTCATCGATGTAGAGGATGCCGCCGGGCCAGAGCTCGAAGTCGCGCCAGTGCGGGGGGTGGTCGGGGTCGGTGTTGTCGTAGTCCCACCAGATGCGCTCGATGGTGCGGTAGTCCAGCGCGCTTATGTCGACCTCGCGGCCTGGGGCGGTGAGGGTGATCGAGGCGACGGCGCGGTGGGGGACGTGCTCGGAGTAGGCGTCCAGGGCCTGGCGGATGGCTTCGTCGAGCTCGGTGGTGTCCCACTTGGCGTTGGTGGCGTCCTCGAGGATCTGCTCGACGCGGTCGCGGAGGGTGGTCAGGGATTCGGGCATGGGATTTTCCTGACAGGATTCACAGGATTAACAGGATTGGGATGGGCGGGGGTGCTGTCGGGCTCGGTCGGAGACCGGCCCGAACATGGAAGCTCGTTCGGAGACCGGCCCGAACGTGGAAGGGGGTTGTCACGCTCCCTGCGGTTGGGAAGAAAGGCGCACGGTTCATGCTCGCCTGCAGACCAGCGTGATGGCGCGCTCGGCGGCCT
>JBNGDZ010000768.1:0-3813 GCA_049975765.1 Armatimonadota bacterium | reverse complement strand
ACACCACCCACCGCTTTACCGTTCTCGCTCTCAAGGTGACCGGCACTTGGACGTCGTCTCCTTGAGGTGGCAGAGCGATTGCCACAGCAGCATCCCTTCTCGCGCACGCACTCGCGAAAGTGCCGGTCACCTTACTCTGCGGCAGAAACCACGGGCCGACCGGTGCGGCGAGCCGCCTCCTCCGCCGGGAGGGTCGCGCCCACGTCACCGAGCTCCAACTGCGCCACGATCCGCCCCCGGTACGGCTCGTGGAACCACAGGTCCTGGTCGATCACCACGACGTCGGGCCGTCGGCCCAGCACATCCCGGGCGTACCACAAGGTGAACGTGTGGGCGTCGCCGTGGGTCAGGAGCACCGCGTCGGGCGGCGCCTCCTCCAGCGTCCGGCCGGCCCACGCCATCGCCGCCCGATCGCCGCTCAGGTCCATCCCGCCCCAGAAGAGGAGGGCCTGGAGCAGCGGGATCAGCAGCGCCAGCGCGGGGCTCCACCTCGCGGCAGCCGCCCGTCCCGCACCCGCCAGACAATCCCGCAGCCACTCGACAGCCCGATCCACCCCTCTGCCCAGCCACAGCCCGGCCAGCGGCAGCCCCGGAACGAGATAGACCAGGGAGTCCGAGGTGTCGTAGCCCAGGGCGTAGATGCCGAAGCCGCCGAAGGACGCCAGAGAGCTCGCGGCAAGCCCTCTCCGCTCCCGCCACAGCGCCAGCCACCCCACGCCCGCCAGCAGCGCCCCGACCGGCGTGAACTGGCGCGCCAGGAGACCCGCCCAGGCCAGCACGCGCTGCGGCCAGGCGGCCAGGGGGAGCGCAAAGACGTACCCGCGGTAGAGCCGCCCGCTGACCAGCGCCCACCACCCATCCAGCGTGTCGACGTCGGCCCAGGGCGACGCGGCCCCATTCCGGGCGAGGAGCACCGGGCCAACCATCGCCCCGCAGCCTGCCAGCGCCGCCAGGCCGACCCGGGCCACGGTCCCGATCCTCGCCGACCACCCCGGTCGCTCGAAGGCATCGTAGAACACCACGGGTGCCAGAAACACCAGCGTCGGATGGACGCCGAGGCCCAGACCCCAGACGATTCCCCGCACCCACTCCGAAGCCCCGCGCAACAGGAGCAGTACGACCGCCGCGCCGAAGAAGGCGGCCAGCGTGTAGACCTCACTGATGAGCGCCTGCGACCAGAAGAGGGGCGCCAGCCCGACTCCCAGCCCGGCGCACAGCGCGCTCACCGGGGGAAAGCCGGGCTGAAGACGCTGGACAGCGGACGCCACGAGCCCTGCCGCCGTGGCCGCGGCCACCCCCGACATCAGGTTGAGCCGCCAGGCCGGGTTACTCAGCGGAAGGCGGATGAAGAGGTCTCCCAACAGGAGATAGGTCGGGAAGCCCGGGGGGTGCGGGATGCTGCCTTGGGCCACGGCCCTCACGAGATCGCCGCCGTCGGCGCCATAATGGGACCACGAGAGTGTGGGAGCCATGGTCAGCAGGTAGACGACGAGCAGGAAGGCAGCCACGACCAGGGGGGTGACTCCGTCCGGGGGCGACCGGTGCGGTTGTCGCGACGCCATCGTCAGTAAGCCCCCCGCCCCGTGATGACGACCCACACCGTCCGCGCCAGAATCGTCAGATCCTTCCAGACCGAGTAGTTCTCGACGTAGTCGAGCCCGAGCCGCACGCGTTCGTCCAGCTCCAGGTCGGCGCGCCCGTTCACCTGCATCGGCCCGGTCAGCCCCGGCTTGACCGCCAGCACTTGGCGGTGCCAGTCGTCGTAGTGGCGCACGACGCGGGTCTCCTCCGGGCGCGGCCCGACCAGGCTCATGTCGCCCTTCAGTACGTTCCACAGCTGCGGCAGCTCGTCGAGGCTGGTGTGCCGCAGGAAGCGGCCCACGCGGGTTACGCGCGGATCGCGGTCCCGCTTGAAGGCCGGGGACGGCAGCGACGCCGGGTCGACCAGGTCGGAGAGCATCCGATCGGCCCCCTCCACCATCGTGCGCAGCTTCACCAGACGGAAGGGGCGGCCATTCTCCCCGGCGCGCTCCTGGACGAAGAAGATCGGCCCCTCCGAGTCGAGCTTGATCGCCACGGCCAGCGCGGCCAGGAGCGGCGCGGCGAGGATCAGGCCGACCAGGCTCCCGATCACGTCGATGGCCCGCTTGACGAGGCGGTTCACGCCGCTGATCGGTGCGCGCCGCCCGCCGTTGACGCCGTAGAAGCGGACGAACCCGACCGCCAGCCCGAACCCCAGCGCCAGCGCCCGCACCAGCAGGAGGACTGGGGCGACCAGCACCACCGCAGGATCCTCCCGCACGACGCGGGCGAGAAAGGGAAGCGACGAACCGAAGAAGAGAAGCAGCACGACCAGCGCGCCCCACCCCGCCGGCGGCCAGAACGGCACCGCCAGCAGCGACAGGCAGAGCAGCCCGGCCAGCCCCAGCTGCAGCTTGAGCACCTGGGGCGTGTGGGAATCCCGCACCGCCCGCTCGGGATGCCAGCGGAGGAGGAGCGCCTTCCACGTGCCGATGTTCAGCTTCCGCCGCGCGTACTCGAGCGGGGTGACGTCGTGCACGTGGGTGACGACCGCATCCGGGACGAAGACGAGCCGGTAGCCCTTCCGCGCCAGCCGGAACGAGAGCTCCTGATCCTCCACCGACGCGGTGGGGAAGAGGGTCTCGAAGCCACCGTTGGCCAGGAAGACGTCCCGCCGGTAGGCGGCCGAGTAGGTGTCGATGAAGTCGATCTGCTCCTCGCGCGCCATGCGGGCGTACTTCTGCTCGTACTCCAGCTGGACGAAGCGGGCGACCAGCGACCGCTGAGCCGTGCGGTAGACGCCCTTGGCACCCACCACCTCGGGGTCGGAGAAGGGCGCCGACAGCCGCTCAATCCAGTTCCCGGCCGGTGCGCAGTCGGCGTCGGTGAACAGGAGCAGCTCGCCCCGGGCCTCCCGCGCGCCGCGGTTTCGCGCCGCCGCCGGGCCCGCGTTCTCCTGGCGGACGAGACGCACGTCGTGGGCCCGGGCGACGTCGGCAGTGGCGTCGGCGGAGCCATCGTCGACGACGATGACCTCGTAGTCCTCGGAGTCGACGGTCTGGTGGGCCAGGGCGCGCAGGCAGCACCCCAACGTCTCCGCGGCGTTGTAGGCGGGGACGACGACGGAGATCACGTCAGTTCCCCCGCCTCCAGGCCAGCGCCGCGGTCCCTAGCACCAGCTGCGGCCCGTAGACGACCAGGTGGAGCACGGCGGCGCAGGCGAGCGCCGCAGGCCGCGCCACGCCGAAGGGCTCCAGCCCGACCACGACGAGCGCGTGGAAGACGCCCACCCGGGCGGGGGAGGACGGCGGGGCGGTTCCCACGTGGAGGAGCGTCAGCACCAGGAGCGCGGCGCCAATGGGGAGCGACAGGTCGAAAGCGAGGAAGACGAGGGCGTTCGTCGCCGCAGCCAGCGCCCTGACGGCCGCCGACCACGCCCCTGCTCCCAGCGCCATCCGCGGGCGGCGGAGGGCGGCGAGCCCGGCCACCCCCTGCGCCACCCAGGCGCCGAGGCGCTGCCCCACCCGTCCCGGCAGCCGTCCGGCCCAGGCGCTGATCCTCCCCCGCGGCAGGGCCAGCCCCACGGCCAGGATCAACCCGCCGGCGACGGCGGTCCCCACCAGGGACGCGTCGAGCCACGGCGGCAGCGAGGCGAGGCGCGCGGTCAGACCGGCGGAGATCAGGAGGAAGAGGACGTCGAAAACCTTCTCGGCGGCAACGGTGCCCAGCACGCGGGCCTTGCCCACCCCCTCGTCGCGGCCCAGGATGGCGACCCGGGCCAGGTCCCCGGCG
>JBNGDZ010000767.1:0-4236 GCA_049975765.1 Armatimonadota bacterium | reverse complement strand
CGTTATCCATTCGGCTCATACCCTATTTCTCGTGAAAGTGTCAGGTGGCTAGGTCGAGGTACAGTCCTGGACCGAGGCCCCGGAGACCGTCGACCCTGCGGCGGCCTGCGACACCGTGAAGGCTGTGCACGACGACGTGGTGGCGCTGGAGCGGCGGGGAGGCCTGCTGGTCCGGTTGGCGCCCGCGCTCGGATGGCTGCCGCGGGTCGGTGGGGACCTGCAGGCGGCCCCGCATCTGCTGGCTGTCGGCGACGGCCTGACGGAAGCAGGGGCGATCGGCTGCGACGTCGCAGGGCCTGTGCTGGCGTCTCTAGGTGAGAGTTCGTCCGGCGAGATGTCCCCTGGTAGCATCTCGCCAATGGACCTGATCGAGGTGTTGACGGGGCGCCGGTCCGATCTGGAGCGGGCACGAGCGGCAGTGGAGAAGGCGGAGACGGCCTGGGCGCGGGTCGACGTGGAGAACGTCTCGCCCCGGGTGTCGGAGAAGGCTCCTCTCCTGGATCGCGGCCTGCCGCTGCTGAAAAACGGTCTGTCGGCGGCGACGGTCGCCCCCGACCTGCTGGGCGCGAACGGGCCGCGTACGTATCTCGTGCTGGCGCTGAATGAGGACGAGCTGCGCCCTGGCGGTGGGTTCATCAGCGGCGTCGGTGAGGTGCACGTGGAGGCCGGGGAGCTGATCACCATGACCTTCCGCGACAGCTACGACGTCGACGACTTCTCGCAGCCCTATCCCGACCCGCCGGAGCCGATGAGGCGGTACATGGGGCTCGACCTGTGGGTCTTCCGCGACAGCATGTGGTCGCCCGACTTCCCCACGGCGGCACAGCAGGCCATCGACCTCTACCGTCCGGGGCATCCGGTCTCGGTAGACGGGGTGGTGGCGCTGGATCAGCGGGCGGTCCAGGGACTGGTGGGAGCCCTCGATCCGGTGGCCATCCAGGGCGCGGCGGAGGCGATCACGCGCGAGACGATTCTGGCGTACATGCGAGAGGCGTGGGCGCCTGGGAGCGAGGATTGGGACCGGGAGTGGTGGCAGGAGCGCAAGTCGTTCATGGGCGTGATCGCTCAGGCGGCGTGGCAGAGCGTCGAGAAGGGGCGGGTCGACTGGGCCGTGCTCACCAGGTCCGTTCTGCGCCTGCTGGAGCAGAAACATCTGCTCGTCTACGCGGCGGATCCCACGATGGGCGAGGTGCTGGCGGAACAGGGATGGGACGGTGGCGTCCGGCCGGGTGATGGCGACTTCCTGATGGTGGTCGACGCCAATCTGGGCTACAACAAGGCGAGCGCGAAGGTGCGCCAGGAGGTGCTCTACGAGGTCGACCTGAGCGAGTCGCCGCCGCGGGCGCGGCTGACCCTGACCAACACCCACACCAGCGCCGCCGACGTGGCCTGCCGGCAGGAGGCTCGCTACGCTCCAACGTATGAGGGGATGATGGACCGCTGTCACTGGGACTACGTACAGATCCTCGTGCCGGAGCAGGCTCAGATCGTGGACGCCACCCGCATTCCCGTGCCCGGCGAGAGGCTGTGGAACGGGAGGGACTACGCCGGTGACGTTATGGTGAGTGCAGTAGAGGGAGCGCCGTGTATGTCGTGGGGCGTCATGAGCGTGCTGGCGCCAGGGGACGTGGAGACGCGGCAGTTCACGTGGACCCTTCCCCCGGATGTCGTGGCCTGGGAGGGGCAACAGTGGCGGTACACCCTGAAGGTGCAGAAGCAGCCGGGGAAACGGAGCCACCCGCTGACCGTGCGCGTGCGGCTACCGGAGGGGGCCACACTGATGGACGCGGCGCCGGAACCGGCGTCTGCGGCGGGTGGCCGGGTGACCTATCGGGCGGACTTGGATCGGGATCTGACGTTCAGCCTTGATCTCGGGAGGGCACGATGAGAAAACTGACGTTCTTCGTGGTGTTGGCCGTCCTCGCGGTCGTCACATTCGTCGGCGGGCCTGAGCTATGGGCCGCGCCGGGGCAGACGGCAGACCGACAAGGCCGAACCGTGCCCACGCGCACGCCGACCCCGGGGGCCGCCACGCCGGAGCCGACGGACGAACCAGAGCCGGAACCGACATCGCCCTCTCCAGACGAGACGTCGCCGCCCGAACCAACGGCATCACCGGAGCCCGCGGCGTCCCTGCAGCCCACGGACACGATCCCCCGGCCGACTCCCACAGGGGAGGAGGGAATCGCCACGGCCACGGCTACGGAGAGCCCGGCGGTGGAAGCCACGCCGACGGAGGCACCTGCAGTGGAGGCGACGGCGACCTCGACTGCCGCGCCCACGGAGGTGCCGCCGACTCCTACGGGGACGGCCACGCTGGTCGCGGCATCCCCCACGGCAGAACAGGTCGAGGCGAGGGAGGAGCCATCAGTGACCGCCTCTCCTATCGAGGCGGCGCAGCCGCGGACTGACGGGGGCGGCGTGTCACCCTGTCTTCTCGCGGGCGTGGGCCTGGTCGCAGTGGGTGTGCTCGTGCTGGTGCTAAGCCGGTGGCGTCGATAGGCTGCGGCCCTGGGAAGGCAGTGAGGCGGGTAAGCTGAGGGGGCAATAGATGGGGCACAGTGTCCGGAAGGGGCTCGCGATAGGGGGCGTGGTCTGTCTGCTGACCCTGGCTCTCCTGCTCGTCCTGGCACAAGCATCACCGGCAGCGGGGACGGTGCCCTCTTCGGGAAGGGCCTCCGCCAGGGGCTCTTTCGTTTACCTGTTCGATCCGACTGCCGAGACCTTCGTCTTCACGTTCACCGTGCCCACCGAACGCGCCGGTCCCAGGGACGTGCTGGTCGTTCAGAGGCCGGGCTATAAAGAGGTGTGGTTCACGGAGTCGGGCGCGGACCGGATTGGAAGGCTGACGTATACGGATACCACCCGGTACGTGTTTCGGGATTATGAACTCGAAGCAGAGAGCTCGCCGTCGGGCCTGACCTCCGGCGGAGGGTTCATCTGGTTCACAGAGTCGGGCACGGATCGCATCGGGCGGCTGGATCCGGAGACGGGCACTTTAGATGAATTTGAGTGCCCCGTGGGCGCCTATCCTGCCGATCTCGACCACGCCTCCGATGGAAGCGTCTGGTTCACGGAGCGGATGACGGACCGCATCGCGCGGCTGGTGGTCACCGCCACCGACGACTACGCCGTCGAGGAGCACTTCACCGCTTCTCTGAGCGGTGGACGTCCTCAAGGCATCGCGGTTGCGGGCCGGAGCGTCTACTTCGCCCAGACCGAGAACGATCGGGTGACCCGCTTCAGCCCTCCGGACACGTGGCTGCAGCTGTACGACCTGCCCGGGGCCTCCGACGCCCCAGATGGGCCCTATGAGCTGGCTTTGGAGAGTGCGGACGTGGTGTGGACGACCGAGGGAGTAGGGAATCGGATCACGCGGATCGAGGTGGGAACGTACCCCCTCGTCACGCCTCACACGCTTATGCCGGCGCACAGCGTGCCAATGGGGCTGGCGAGGGACGCACGGAATGCTCAGCTGTGGTTCACTCAGTGGGCGGCGGGGCAGATCGGTCGCCTCGCGCCCGGTTCTGGCATCGAGTACTATCCGCTACCCCTGCGCGGCCTAGCGCCAAGGGCCGTCGCAGTCGACGACGGTGGGGACGTCTGGGTGGTCGCCTCCTGGCCGTCTCGCATTCATCTGCCGCTAATCATCCGTTCAGGAGGATAGTCGTCTCCGTGAAAGCTCTGTCAGGTCGGGTGTGGCGTATTCTGCTTCCTGTAGTCATTGGGGCCTCGGCGACTCTTGTCCTGGTGGCCTATGGTCGGGCCCGTCCGCTACAGGCAGAGGCTTCGGCGTTGGATCCGGAGGTCCCGGTCCATTTGGCGTCGGTTACTGCTAGCGCAGCCTACACGGTATACCTTCCTTCTCTCTTCAGATGGTACAATCGAGAAGCGCCGCCCTTCGGCGTTCAGTTCTATTGGGCGTTGGACGGCGACAGCGGGTTGGGGCAGCTGGCCGACGCTGGAGCCAGCTGGATCCGGCTGCCGATCCCATGGGCGGCGATCGAGCCGAGCAACACCACACCGGAAGCATACAACTGGTCGGGGCTCGACGCGTCGGTGTCAAACGCCAAGGATCGGGGTTTCCAGCTGATCCTGACATTGACCGGGCAACCTTCCTGGGCCGCGGTCTACCCTCAAGGTCCGGTGACCGATACGGAGGATATCGAGGAGTTCCTGGGTGCCGTGGTGGAGCGTTACGACGGCGATGGGACAGCTGACGCCCCAGGATCGCCT
>JBNGDZ010000766.1:0-4644 GCA_049975765.1 Armatimonadota bacterium | reverse complement strand
AAGCTCGGATGTGTGCTCAATGTGCTCAAGGGGACCATCACGATGAAAGGACAGGGATATGAGCGAAAGAGAGCGACGTTACATATCCTACCTGGTGCGTCTCTGGCAGGGGCGGAGCGGGGGCGACTTGGTTTGGCGGGCGTCCCTGGAGAGCCCACGCACCGGCGAGCGCAGGGGCTTTGAGAGCCCGGCGCATCTGTTTGCGTTTATGGAGCAGGAGATGCGCGACGTGGCCGGTGATCAGCCACCATGTGGGTCTAGCTCAGGTTCGCTGAGCCGTTCCCATACCCGACGACCGTCTTGACACGCATGTTGACAACCCTCTGGCGCCGTCAACCGTGCCCCAACTCCTCCAACAGCCTCCTCGCCTCCACCAAGTCGGGCGTGTCGAACCCCTCGGTGAACCAGCCGTAGATCTCGGCCAGGCGCTGGCGGGCTTGGTGCGGACCAATCAGGCCGGGAGGTCCTTCCGAGCTGATCAGGAACTGGCAGGAGTTGCGGAATCCCGTATGTAAGCCGGAGGCTACGGGCCGGAACGACCTTCGCCACGCGCCGCCGCTCCACCATCGCACAGCGGCTCGACCCGGTACTGCGCCCGCTCCTCGCACGTCAGCTCGCGCACGTAGCGGTTGGCGTATGCCCACTCGATCAGCTCCTCCAGCGGCAGATCCGCGATCTGCCATTCGATGAGCGCGCCGTCGAGCGAGACGGAGAAGGCGGTCTGGCCGTCAGGGCTGAAAGCCAGGCCGGTCACCAACTCCGCATGTTCAGTGAAGCGGCGCAGCTCCTCAGCCGTCTCGAAATCCCACAGGATGATGTCGCCATCGATTGCACCAGAGAGAACGTAGCGGCCGTCGGGGCTGACGTCCACACTCCACACCGCGTCATCGTGCCCCAGGAAGCGGCGGATGACGTCGCCTGTCTCTATATCCCACAAGAGCAGGCTGCCATCGGCCGAGGCAGCGAGGGCGGTGGTCTCGTCCGGGCCAAAGGCCACATCGAAAACCATGTTTGTGTGCTCGAAGCGGCGGATTTCCTCACCGGCCGCCACGTCCCAAAGAGAGACGTTCTTGAAGAAGGCTGACCCGGTGAGGGCCCGCCTGCCGTCGCCGCTGAAGGCGATGCTCGTTATATCATCGTCGGTGTCAAAGCGCCGAATCTGCTCGCCGGTCGCCACGTCCCAAAGAATCAAATCGTCTCCATGGTCTCCCTGAGAGCCGCTGAGCGCCAAATGGCCATCGGGGCTGAGGGCCACGCTTCGGATCTCGGACCTGTGGCCCTCAAAGCGGCGCACCTCCTCGCCGGCTTCGACGTCCCACAACACCAGGCTCTTGGCGCCCGAATCTCCAAAGGGATCGGCCGAGCCAACCAGGGCTAACTCGCCATCGGGGCTGAGGGCGATGCAATCCGGACAGACTCCAACGGCATCTTCCTCCATGCGCCGGATCACCTCGCCGCTCTCCACGTCCCACAGCTTCACCACGTCCGTCATGTCGCCCGTCAGAAGGCGGCGTCCGTCGGGGCTGACAGCCAGCGCTGGGAGGGGGGTGCCATCCGTATCGAAACGGCGAAACTCGACCTGACCGACGAGGTTCCACAAGCGCAGGGTACCTTCAGAGTCCCCGGAGAGGGCCATGTGTCCATCAGCGCTGAACGAGGCCGACTCCGGCCCAACGTCGATCGAAACGCTGCTCAGCGACTGACCTTCACGCCACGGTTCGATGTCCCACAGCAACAGAGCGTTTACCCCGAACATGGCTATTCCCCCGTCAGGACTAACCCCAAACAGGTGGGGCCAAGCTGGAAACGATACGTTACGGATCTGCTCGCCAGTCTCCAGCTCCCATAGGCGCAGCGTATTGCCGCCGGACGAGAGCATCGTGCGCGCATTGAGAACGAATGCCGCGCCTGTGATCTCGTTGACGTGCCCCTCAAAGCGGCGGAGCGGTTCCCCGCTGGCCACATCCCATAGGATCAGCGTCTTATCCGCGGAGCCGGAGAGGGCCGTCTGGCCATCGGGGCCGAGGGCGACGCTGTTCACCCCGGCCGTGTGACCTTCGAACCGGCGAACGGCCTCCCCAGCGGCTACACCTGTGTTGAGCGCAGTCGAAACATCCCAGAGGATCATGGTACCGTCGTCCGATCCGGAGAGGGCCATCTGCCCATCAGAACTGAGGGCGATGTCGTTCACCGCGCCACTGTGCCCTTCGAAGCGCCGGACGATCTGGCCCGTTTCCACGTCCCAGAGGATCAGCTCGGCGTCCCCCGAGCCTGAGAGGGCGGTCTGCCCGTCCGGGCTGAAGGCGACAGCATTGACCCAGCCCGTGTGCCCTTCAAGGCGGCGCAGCTCAGTGATGGATTCCGGCCCGCTCGAGCTTGGGTTGAGCGCTGCCGAAAGATCCCACAGGATCAGCTCACCCTCACCGCACGTACCATCAGACCTGAGCTCAGCACAGCTGCCGGAGAGGGCCGTCTCGCCGTCCGGGCTCAGGGCGACGTCCCGGACGACGTGGCCGTGGCCTTGCCACACCTCACGGGTCCCCGGCCCCAGCGCCAGGGCCGATAACGTGCGCACGGCCTCCGACGGGGGCTCGTCCATGTCGACCGCCTCCAGCGCCAACGCCAGCGCCAGATCGACCTCCCCATTGGCCTGGGCCTGCTCGGCATCGGCCGCCAGCACCAGGCTCTGGCTGACGGCCGCCTCACGTTGGGCTGTTACGCGGGCGCTGAAGGCAAAGATCGCAAGCGCGATCGCGATTGCCAGGCCGCCGGCCAGGGCCAGGATCGTGCGCCGCCGCCGCTGTTCCCGCTCCCTTTCCTTCCGTTCGGCCAGCTCCTGCGAGGCCGTCAGGAATTCTCGCTCCAAGGGGTTCAGTGCTTCAGCGTGCGTCTCTACCCACTCGCCCGCTGCCGCCAACCGCGCTCCCCGGTAGAGCTCGCCCGGATCGCGGCCCAGGCGCTCCCATTCCGCTGCTGCCTCTGTCAGGTGGCGGTGTATGCGCAGCCCCTCCCGGTCCTCGTCGAGCCACCGGCGCAGTGTAGGCCACTCCCGAATCAGGGCCTCGTGGGCCACCTCGACGGTGTTCTCGGCGGTGGTGACGAGCCGGGCATCGACCAGCGTCTTTAGCACCGCGTCCACCATCGGCGCCTCCTCCGCCGTGCGCACCAACTCGCCCGGCGCCACGCGGCGCCGCGTGTCCTGCGTCCCTTCCTCCCCCAGCTCGGTCAGCCGGAGGAAGATGTTGTGGGCGATGGTTTTCTCAGCGGGGGTGAACTGAGCAAAGACCGTGTCCGCCGTCTGCGCGATGGCGCCCGCCACCCCACCGGACTCGGCGTAGCCGGACATGGTCAGCGTCCGCCCGCGCCTGCGTTCCCAGGTTTCCACCAGCGCGTGAGATAGCAGCGGCAGTGCCCCGGGCTCCCCAGCCACGTCGTCCAGGATCGTCTCCGCCAGGCCCGGCTCCAGCCGCAGCCCGACCACCGCCGCCGGCCGCTCGATGGCCGCGCGCAGCTCATCCTCGCTCATAGGCCCCACCAGCAGCCCGTCGCTCATTCGGGCCGCGAGCTGTGGATAGTCGGCGCAGCGGCCATAGAAGTCGGCGCGGATGGTGGGCACGACGATGGTCCGGCCGTCCTCCGCCGCGACAGCGTACAGCAGGGCGTCGATGAACCGTTGCCGCTCGTTTTCGTCGCGGCACAGGGCGAGCACCTCCTCGAACTGGTCCACGACGAGCAGCACCTTCACGTCGCCCGGTTGGTCGGCCAGAGCGCGCCGGACTGCCAGCGCCGCCGCGCGGTGATCGGCCTCCAGGTCGCTGAGTAGGGCGGCCGGCCTATCGTTGCAGGGCACGGAGAGCCGCACCGCCAGCTCGTTCAGAGGATGGGCGCCCGGGGTGATGACCAGCGTCGTCCACTGCTCGCTGCCCGGCAGAGCCCCGTCCCACACGGCCGGCAGCAGCCCGGCGCGCACCAGCGAGGACTTGCCGCTCCCCGACGGCCCCACCACAGCCAGGAAACGGGTTCCCGCGAGGCGGGCCGTGAGCTCGGCTACCAGCTCCTCCCGCCCGAAGAAGACCTTCGCGTCCTCGGCCTTGAAGGGGGCCAGGCCCTTGTAGGGACACGCCACGTCCGCTGGCGCCACGTCGGTAGGCACAATCCCGTCGGCTTCGGCTTCGGGAAGATCAACCAGTACGGGAGCGGCTGACCGCTCCTGCTGGAGCTGGAGCAGCAGGTGGGTCTGGACCAGTTGCTGGGCCTGGAGGTTGAGTTGCTCCCTCTGCATGGCCAGTTGTAGCGCCTGACGGGTGCGCATCTCGGCCAGAGTCTGGGCTGCCTCGTCCAGCATCCAGCGGAACTCGCGGAAGCTTCCGCCTAGATCGGCCAGTCCCCTCGCCAGCGTCTCCTTCACCTCCGCCGCGGAGGCCTGCAGCACAGCTTCCACACCCTGCACCGCCTGCAGCAAGCGGCTGGCGTCGGCCCGCAGGGCAGCCGCGGCGTCGCCGCCCGCCCGCCATTGCGCCAGCAAGGCCTCATCGAGCCGCGCCTGGATCTCGGCCACCCCGAGCGCCTCCCCGGCTTCTTCTTCGGCTCGCAGCTGGCCGGCGAATTGGGCTGTGAAGGCACGCAGCGTGCCCGCCCCCATAT
>JBNGDZ010000765.1:0-2584 GCA_049975765.1 Armatimonadota bacterium | reverse complement strand
CGCCCTCCACTTCCTCCAGCTGGCCCACCTCTTCTCCCCGGCCTGGGGATACGCCCCTGGCATCCCCGGCACCCCGGCTGTCATGTCCTACCAACTGGGCGCCGTTGCCTTCATCCTGGCCAGCGTCGCCACCCTGGCCGCCCTCCGCCGCCATGCCAGGCCAGCCGGGGAGCGGGGCCTGATCCTGTTCTTTGCCACTGCCAGCCTCCTGGTCATCTTGCTCATGATGCCCATCTCGGCGCCCCTGTGGGAAGCCCTGCCCATCGCCGCCCTCCTCCAGTTCCCCTTGCGGCTCCTAGCGTTGACCGCCGTCACCCTTTCCATCCTCTCCGGCTTTTCGCTCGAGGCGCGCAGCCGCCCGGCCCCCGGCGTGCCCGCCCGCCTCCATGCCCCTACCCTCATCCTGGGCCTGGTCGCCGTCCTGGCTAGTTGGCCCTACACCCTGCCCCAGTACACCCCCACGCCGGCCCGCGCCGAAGGGCCCCTCCTGAGCATCGAATTTGAGCTGGAATACGAGGACATGCGGGGCATGACCGCCTGGAGTGAGGAAATGCCGCCCGACTCGCCGCTGGTGGCCCAGTACCTGGCTGGCGAACCCCTCGTCACCGCTGAGGCCCTGGCCCCCGGCGCCTCCGTGGAGATGATCCGGACCGCCGGCGCCTCCGATGAACTCTGGGTGCGGTCCCCCGCGGGGACCACCTTGCTGTTCTACACCTACTACTACCCCGGCTGGCGCGTCTACGTCGATGGCCAGCGCCTGCCCGACGACGCCCTGCAGCCCGTCCCGCCCTACGGCCTCCTCACCGTCGACGTCCCCGCCGGAGAGCACCACGTCCTCTTGCGCTGGGGAGACACGCCCCTGCGCCTGGCGGCCAAGGCCCTCACCCTGGCCAGCCTCCTCCTGGCCCTCGTCCTCGTCGCCGTCCCCCGCCGCTCCCAACCCGACGCCCGCTCTCCATCATGGAGTAAGCATCCCCCGATGCGATAAAACCTCCGCTACCCTGCCTGCTGCCAGCGGTCCAGCACCTGGGCCACCGCCCCCTCCACCTCAGCCCGCGCCTCCCACCGCTCCCAGCCCGACGCCAGCAGCGAATCGTACGGCGTCTCTGCATGCCGGATGTGGGCCACCACCGCCAGCCGGATCGCCTCCTCGTCAAAGCTCTTCGCCGCCGCCGAGCGGCCGACCCGCCCGCTATACTTCAGGCAGGCGTGCTCGGCGATCGTCACTTCCCTACCCCGCGGACAGCCCGGATAGAGCGCCCGCACCCGCTCGGCAAACCGCTGCACGTACTGCTGGTCCAGCTCCTCCCGGCGCACGGCTTCCCGTTCCCGCCTCCGGGCTCGCACATCCTCATCGGCCAGGCACTCCTGCTCCGCCCGCTCCAGCGCCTCGACCTCCACCAACACCCCCTGCCGTTCGTACCGCTTTCGCGCCGGGCTCCACCACAGGACGACCGCCGACAGCGTCGAATGCTTGCGCGACCGTCGCGTCAGCGCCGCATCCCCCGCCGGCAGGAACAGCAGGTGATCCAGGTCAGCACACGCCAGGCACAGCGCCCCCTTGTCCTCCACCAGCGTGATCCATGCCTTGCGCCCCAGATTCTCGCCGCACTCGCTGCACGTCGCCTCACGTCTCGTAATGAACACCTTCAGATCATCAGATTTCACCCTTCCCCCTCCCTGAGGCCCCTGCCGCCCCATGCAACCCCAACTCCGAGGAGCGAGCATCCCCCGATGCGAGCATGCATCCCACGACACGAACGTGCATTCCCCGATGCGAACCCTCACACCCGCAGCCCATCGTACGCGATCTCGTACCCGTGCGCCACCGCAAACGCGGCCAGCGCCGGGTGCGGCGGATTTCCCTCGTGGGCAATGTGCGTCCCGAAAACCCGCGCCCCCTCCGCCAGCAACCCCTCCTCGCGCATCCGTGCCGCGTACCCGATGACCTGCTGCGCACTCAGGTGATCGCTGCCCGGCTCCTCCGGCCCGTACGTGTGATCCAGGACCACCAGGTCGAACCGCATCCCCGCCCGGTGAAACCCCGCCCACACCGCCTCGTCCAGCGTCGCCGTATCCGTCCCATAGAAAATACACTGGCCCTCCGCCTCCACGGCGTACAGCAGGCACTCCACCACCGGGTCGTGGTTGGCCGGAAAGGCCGTCACCCGGTAGCGCCCAAACCCAAACGTCTGGAACGCCTCCACCGGGTGCAGTTCCACGTTCAACTGCTCGCCCATCTCCGCATCGAGGAAACTCATCGGCGCGCAATCCCGCGCCAGCGACTCTGCCGCCGCCTGCAGTGTGCCCCGCGACGCGTAGAAATGCAGCCGCGGCGCGCCCACCACCCCATAGCCCGGGCTGCGCGACAGAAAATGCGAGGGGTCCAGGTGATCGGCGTGGGCGTGCGTCTGCAGGCAATAACGCACCCCCGTCAGGGGCAGCCCGTGCAGGTTCGACGCTGTCATCACATCCGGACCGAGGTCGATCAACAGCTCGTCGTGGATCAGCGCCGCCGAGCGCTTCCGTTGGCTCGGCCCGCCCAGCGCCCGCGCCTGTTCACAGTTCTCACAACGGCAGAACG
>JBNGDZ010000764.1:0-2614 GCA_049975765.1 Armatimonadota bacterium | reverse complement strand
GGGCACCTCATGGGCGGCAAGGCACGCCGCGACCGTCCTCACCACCTCGGCCGTCGCCAGCATCCCCGTCTTCGCGGCGTCGCAGCCGATGTCCTCAATGACCGCGTCGATCTGGGCGGCCACCATCGCCGGCTCCAGCACCGCGACGTCGCGCACGCCTACCGTGTTCTGCGCGGTGACTGCCGTGATGGCGCTCATGCCGTAGACGCCCAGCACCGTGAAGGTCTTCAAGTCCGCCTGGATGCCGGCGCCGCCGCCGGAGTCGGACCCCGCGATCGTGAGCGCCACTGGTGGCCGAGCCATCACGCCTCCCGCTCCTGCAAAAGCTCCATCACGCGCTCGGGGTAGTTGCTCACCAGTGCATCCACGCGCAGGTCCATCATGCGCCGGATGTCCTCCGCCTCGTCCATGGTCCACGCCATCAGCGCCAGGCCCGCGAGGTGGCACTCGCGCACCAGGCGCTCTGTGACGTGCGCATGGTGGCAGGAGATGAAGTTGGCGCCGCACTCCAGCGCCGAGGCCATCAGCCGGTGGATGTCCTCCTCCGTGTCGCCGTCCGGACCGCCGGTGATGAGCCCGCAGGCCAGCGTCGGCTCGGCGATCATGGCGGCTCGCAGATCCGCGGGCTCGAAGGACACCACCGTGACGCGCCGCAGCACATCGGCCTCGCGGACGATCGCCATGACCCGCTCGGCGATGCCCCGCTCCTTGATCTCGATGTCAACCATCAGGCGGGGCGCGATCCGCTCCAGGACCTCACGCAGCAGCGGGATCCGCTCCCCGGCGAACTGCTCGCCCTTCCAGGAGCCGGCGTCAAGTGCGCGAACCTGCTCCAAGGTCATCCCGGAGACCTTCCCGGAGCCGTCGGTAGTGCGGTCCACTGTGCCGTCGTGGATGCAGACCAGCTCCCCGTCGGCGGTCATGCGCACGTCCAGCTCCATGAAGTCCGCGCCCAGCTCCACGGCGGCCTCGAATGCCGCCATGGTGTTCTCCGGCGCGATCCCCGATCGCCCTCGATGGGCGCAGACCAGCGGCCAGAGTCTCATCGTGGTCACCTCACTCCGCCGCCGGGAAGACCGACGGCAGCACATCCAACAGATGCGTCGGGACCAGCCCTCGCGGGTCCTGCGGGGCGGCCATCTCCGCCGCGCGTCCGTGGTAGTAGGCCGCCGCCACGCCCGCGGCCAGCGGCTCGGCGCCGCCCGCCAGGAAGGCCCCGATCATACCCGATAGCACATCGCCGGTGCCACCGGTGGCGAGTCCATCATTGCCCGAGGGGTTGACCCAGACCTCTCCGTCCGGCGCGGCCGTCACCGTCCCCGCGCCCTTCAGTAGCACCACCGCGCCGATGCGCTCGGCCAGCTCGCGGGCGGCGGCAAGCCGGTCAGCTTGGATCTCGCCGATGGACGCGCCGGTCAGCCGCGACATCTCGCCCGGATGCGGCGTGATGACCGTCTGCGCCGGGCGGTCGGCAAGCTCCTCCACCCGGCCCGCGAAGGCGTTCAGGCCGTCGGCGTCGATGATGGCGGGCAGCTCGATGCGCGCGGCCAGCCGTCGCGCCAGCTCCGCGCTCTCGTCGTTCTGCGACAGCCCCGGGCCCAGGACCAGGGCGTCCATCTGCGTCCCGAACTCAACGATGGCCTCCTCGGCGTCCAGGGCCAGCGAGCGCTCGGGCGTCTCGGGCATCGGGCGGGTCAGGACCTCGGTGCAGATGGCCTCGAGAACGTCGTTGAGGCTCTCCGGGCAGGCGATGTGGACCAGGCCCGCCCCCGAGCGCGTTGCGGCCAGCCCTGTCATGGCCGCGGCGCCGGTCATGCCGACCGACCCGGCCACGATCAGTAGCCGCCCCGCGTCGCCCTTGTGCATGTCCGGCGAGCGGCCGGGCAGCATCCACTGCGCGTCGCCGGCCGTCGTCAGGTTCGTCGGCAGCTCGTCGGCGTCGGTGAGCTGCCTGCCCATGCCGATAGGCGCCACCACGATCTCCCCGCATCGTTCGCGGCCCGGGTACTGATACAGGCCTACCTTCGGCAGCGCCATGGTCACCGTGGTGTGCGCCCAGACGGCGTCGCCGAGGACCGCTCCGGTGTCGGCGTCCACACCGCTGGGGATGTCCACGGCCACCACCGGCGCCCCGGCGGCGTTCATGGCCTCGATGGCCTCCCGCGCCGTCCCGCGCACCTCGCCCGAGATCCCCGTGCCAAGCACCGCGTCCACGATCAGCGCGGCCGCCGGGAGTTGCTCGTCCAGCAGTGTGCGGTCGGCGCCCTCGTGGATCTGCACGCCCATGCGGGCTGCGAACCGGTAGTTCGTCGCCGCGCTGCCGGACAGCTCCTCGCCTTCGGCGAGCAGCAGCACCTCGACCTCGTGGCCGGCCCAGTGCAGCCACCGAGCGGCGACGAAGCCGTCGCCGCCGTTGTTGCCCCGTCCGGCCACGATGACCACGCGGCCGGAGGGCAGCTTCCCCAGCAGCTCCTCGCAGGCATCGGTCACGGCCCTGCCGGCGTTCTCCATCAGCACCATGCCCGGCACACCCCACTCTTGGATGGTCCGCCGGTCCATCTCGCGCATCTCGTCGGCGGTCACAAGCTTCATGGCCCGGCTCTCCTCGCTGTCC
>JBNGDZ010000763.1:0-2687 GCA_049975765.1 Armatimonadota bacterium | reverse complement strand
CCATTCAGGAGACGCGGGATGCGCTGCGCGCCGAGGCAGCCCGCCGGGACGTAGCACTGGACCCCGCGCTTTTGGAGGATGGCGTGATCCTCACGCGGCTGGTGGCCGAGCGCGCTATTTACGGCGTCGACCGCGATCCCAGTGCTGTGGCGCTGAGCCGGGCGAATCTGAGTATGCGGGCCTTCGCGGTAGGGATGCCATTCCCGCGTCTGACGGCCCATCTCCGACTGGGCGACAGCTTGCGGGGGACGCGGCTTCAGGATATCAAGGACCTCGGGCTGGATAGTTTCACGGCTTTCAGCGGGTTCACCGACGCCGCGCGGGCTGCCAAGATGAGCGAACCGGGTGACCTTCTGGACGGACCTCCCACGCTTGCCTCGTATGAGGTGCTCTGCGACCTGATCGCGAGCCGAGATGTCGGCCCCGGGGCTCATCGCGATTTGGCACAGGGACTCGGTGAGCGCGTCGCGGCTGCTCTGCGAGGCGACGCACCCCTGACGGAGGAGGAGGCGGAATCGCTGCTGGCGCGAGCCGCAGAACTCCGCAACCGCTATCACTTCGTCCACTGGGACCTGGCCTTCCCCGAGGTCTTCCTGGGCGTCCCTGAAGAGGATGTGGAGCAACCGGGCTTCGACGTGATCCTGGGAAGCCCGCCCGTGGCAGCACCGGAGCGCGCGGCGCGGGCGTCCGAAGCGGAGGATTCCGCGCACACGCCGATGGACGCGACGATCG
This sequence comes from Armatimonadota bacterium, assembly GCA_049975765.1. Lineage (GTDB taxonomy): Bacteria > Armatimonadota > Zipacnadia > Zipacnadales > UBA5352 > JAYENL01. The sequence goes on along the minus strand of JBNGDZ010000763.1, from coordinate 1,955 downwards.
CCAGGCCTTTCCTCGATCTCTCACGGGAGCTCCTGCGCCAGCCTGATGGTCGCATCGCCTTCGTTCTCACTCCGTCGCTCCCGGAAGTGCGCTCCTCGTCTGGAGCGGTTGCTGGGCGATCTGCTGGGCGATCGGCCCATTCTGGTGAGGCCGGCGCCCGCGGCGAGGGGAGCTGATTCGATGGACCTGAAGCACGACAGGGACTATTGGGAGACCTCTTTTGCCGTGCGGCGCGCGGATTTGGATCGCGTAGCCCGCCGCATTGAGCGCACGGGTGAGGCTCACACGCTGACCCGGCTGACGCGCCGCCTGATCCGTGGGCGGTTGCGCTACGGCCCGGAGCGCGTGCGGGTGCCGGAGTCCTCCGCAGCAGGTGATGATATGGCCGAGCCGATTGGCTCCTCTGTGCTTCGCCCCGAGCGCATTGAGGTCAGGCTCTGGGATCCGGCTGCCGCTTGGCAAGCGGGCGATCTGGCGATCTTCGCCGTGCCTGTGCCTCACCGGCGGCTGCAGACTTTCTCGCCTGCCGTGGGGCGCGTCCTGAAGACCCAGGGCAACAGCGTGATCGTCACGATCGATGGGCAGCGCGGCACGCGCATCTATGGCACGGCAACTCGGCGTCGCGAGGATAAGGATCTCGATCGGTGGCGGCGGTCCATCGAGGATCTGGTCACCGTGCTTGAGGATCGCACAGACGAGCCTTCGTGCATTGACTATGTCTTCTGGCTTCACGGTGAGCGCATCGTCAGCCTGCTGCGGAATGCACTCCGTGACGATACGCGGCTGGTGGCGCTGGAGGAGCGTTGGTTCCTCGCGAAGCTGGCTGCGCGTCCCACTGAGGACCAGTTGCTGGGATTGGCCCGCGCGATGCTGCGAGATCCGAAGGAGACCATCACCTATGCGGATCTTCTGGCGTTGATGCCGGCGGCGACGATTGAGGGCGACGCGGGGCGCTTTGGCCTCGCGTTGGCGATGCGAGAGCGTCCGGACCTCTTCAGCAATGTCGAGGTAGGGGGGCGCACCCGGTGGGCCCTTGCCGGCCCACCGCCCGGTGAGTACACGGCGCGGCTCGCGGCCTACGACCCCGATACGTATGCGGTGCTTTGCGAGCCGGGCGACACGTTGTCACCGGAGTCGGCCCAGCGCCTCTGGGACCTGGACCTGCTCACTGTCGTCATCGACCGCGTCGAGCGCCGTCCGTCGACCGGCTCGGGGCAGACAGGACGCAGAGAAGGTTGGCAAGGTTGGTAGTCGGCACTTCAGTGCCGTCTCGTGTCGTGCCGAGCGTCGTCCATCGACCGGCTCGCACTAAATAGGGCTCAGAAGGTGGGTAGGGTTGGTAGTCGGCACTTCAGTGCCGTGTCGTGTCGCGCCGGGCGTCGTCCATCGACTGGCTCGGGGCAGATGGGGCGCAGAAGGTTGGTGAGGTTGGTAGTCGGCACTTCAGTGCCGTGTCGTGGCGTGCCGAGCGTCGTCCGTCGACCGGCTCGCACCAAATAGTGCTCAGAAGGTGGGTAAGGTTGGTAGTCGGCACTTCAGTGCCGTCTCGTGTGTGTGGCAGGTCAGACGTCCGCTACGCCTCACTGTTGAATGACTTCGCAACAGGGGCGTACTTGCCAATCCTCCGTGTCGCGGCTATACTAGGATCAGGGGAGGTGGGACTACGCCCATGATGTTACGTGTGCCACAGAGAGTAAGTGAGCAGGTTCAGGAGGAGTTCACACTGAGTACTGTCGACCTTGACTGGCTTGCCTCGCTTATACGGGATGCGAATGAGCCGGTGGCCATGGACCAATTGGTCCGCCAGGCGGTTCGGGTGGCCGTCGTGCGGGGCGGTCAGCTTCGCGCATATGCACCCGGACGCCAGTACACTCGCGGCGAGAGCTTGAGGCTGCTTGACGGCCGACCGGTCGACGTCGTGCGGGTCGAGCGCGGCGGTAACGCAGTGCAGGGTG
>JBNGDZ010000762.1:0-2889 GCA_049975765.1 Armatimonadota bacterium | reverse complement strand
TGCACGAGGACGCTGAACCCGGTGACGAGGATCTCCTCGACCTGGCTGCTATCCAGACCATTCTGAAGGGGGGAACGGTCTACGCGGTTGAGCCAGGACAGGTGCCGGATGGTGCTCCCCTGGCCGCGGTGTTCCGCTATTGAGTTCAAGATCTGGCCTTGTTCCGCCCTGTCAATCCATCTGCCTCCGGAGCGGTTGCCGCGAGAACTGTCGTCTGGTTGCCAAAGCGACCGCTCCGACGACGCCCCACAACACGGCGGCCAGTAAGAGGTAATAGAGGACGAGCAGGGCTCTCTCCGCCGCAGGTGCGAGCACGAAGAGCGTGCTCGCTGTGAGACTCGCATGCATCAGGATCGCCAGGGGCAGGCTCTCCGTTCCCTTACCCCTTCCCGCTCGCCACCCCCTCCCTCCGCTCCCGTTGGATCGCCAGATCCACAGCCTGACCGTAGGTCAGCCGCCTGGCCGCAGGCCAGCTCCCCCCTCTCCCCCTCCGCCTGCCTGTCCTGAGCGAAGTCGAAGGATCTCCCCCTACTCCTTACTCCTTACTCCCTACTCCCGCCGTTACACTGGCCAAATCACCGGCACCAACACAATACACAACCCATAAATCAACACCGTCGGCACCGCCCCCACCTTCAAGAAATCCGTGAACCGATACCTCCCCGGCCCATACACCAGCAGACACGCCGGCTCCAGCGGCGTCAGATACGAGCAGCTCGCCGCCAGCGCCACCATCATCGCGAAACTCCGCGGATTCAGCCCCAGCTGGCTCGCCGTCCGCACCGCCACCGGCAGCACCACCGCGGCCGCAGCCTGATTCGACATCGGCTGCGTCAGCAGCACCGTCAGCCCGAAGAACGCCGACAGCAGCCACACCACCTGGGACTCCCCGACCAGCCCCACGATCAGATCCGCCAGAAATGCCGCCGTCCCCGTCAGCTCCATCGCCGCGCCCAGCCCCAGCATCGACGCGATCAAGATCAACACCTGCCACCGCACCTTGTTGTACGCCTCCTCCGGCGTGATGCACCGCGTGGCGAACACCAGCACCGCCCCCAGCAGCATCGCTACCGGCAGGGAGAGCACGTTGAACGTCGCTGCCAACACCGCCGCGCCGAAGATCCCCAGCGCGATCGGCGCCCGTCGCCGGCGTTTCAGCGACACCCCGGGCATACTCAGCCGGCGGAACAGGTTCTGGTTCTCCAGCGCGTCGATCCGTCCCTCGCGCCCCTGCACCACCAGCACGTCGCCCACCTGGAACCGCACGCGGGCCATCTTCCGCGTCAGCGTCTCCCCCTGCCGGTTGATCGCCAGCACCTGGAGCCGGTACCGTTCGCGGAAATCGAGGCCCCGCAGCGTTCGTCCTACCAGCGGCGAGGTCGGCAGCACCACCACCTCCGTCAGCCCCATCTCCTCCACGTCGATCTCCATCTCCTCGCTGGGGAACTCCACGTCGGCCTTGATCTCCACCCCCGCCTTATCTTTCACGTCGAGAATGCTCTCGCGGCTCCCCTCGACCAGCATCACGTCCCCCTCCTCCAGCTCGGTGGAGGCCCGGGGCAGGAGGTACCGCGTGCTGTCGCGCACGACGCGCAGTGCCGTCAGGTCCATCTCCGACCCCAGCCCCGACGCCGCTAGCGTCTTCCCCGCCAGCGGCGAGCCCGCCGGAATGAGAATCTCCGTCAGATAGAGCCGCGTGCTCATCTGCTGAATCTCCTCCTCGGGGATCCGGTCCGGAACCAGATGCCGCCCCAGCACGAACATATACGCGATCCCCACCACGGCGATCGGGATGCCGACCGGGGCCAGCTCAAACATCCCGATAGGCGCCAGATCGAGGTCCTCCATCAAGCCGCTGACCACGATGTTCGTCGACGTGCTGATCAGCGAGATCGAGCTGACCAGGATCGAGGCGAAGGCCAGCGGCATCAGGAACTTCGCCGGGCTCGTCTTCATCCGCCGCGCCATCGTGATCACGATCGGCAGGAAGAACGCCGTGGCCGTCGTATTGCTCATGAACGCGCCCACCAGCCCGGCGACGGCCATCACCGCCAGGAGCATCTGCTGCTCGCTGGCTCCGGTCCGATCCAGCAGGATCCGGCCCACGATGTCCGTCACGCCCGTCCGGGTGAGGGCGGCGACCAGGATCAGCAGCCCGAGCATCATCACCACCACGTCGCTCCCGAAGCCCTCGAAGGCCACCTCCGCCGGCAGCACGCCCGTGATCGTCAGGAACAACAAGATCCCCAGCGCCGTCAGATCGACCGGAATCCGCTCGATCGAAAACAGAACCAGCGCCGCCACCACCGTCCCCAGCACCAGCCCGACTTCAAGAGTCATACCCACTCCCTCAACCTATTGCTTCTACTTCCACAACTTCCACAGCTCAAAGCGGGCCTGCCGCCCGCGCCACTTCTCCCAATGCTCCAAGCGGGCGTTCCGCCCGCGCCTCTCCATCTATTGCTCCAAGCCGCCGTTCCGCCCGCGCCCATTATACAATCCCTCATCCCTTGCGCCACCAATCACCCTCCGCCTCCCCGCAGGCCAGCCATCCCTCCCCTGCGAAGCGGGGGAGGTTAGGAGGGGGCCGCCGTTATATCCCAAACTCCACCTATTTCCCAAAAGATATCCCAAACTTACCCTATTGACAACCACTTCCCACTATGCTATAATGTTCCCAACAAATTACCCGAGCGGCAACAAACCGGCCCCAGGGGCCGCCCGCTCGGCCACAGTCGCGCCAGAAAGGGTGCCCAGGCGCAGTGGAACGCGATTCGCTCCGCGGCAGTGGACCTCCATCCACCGCCGGTCGGAGACGATCGATCGCCACTCCGCCGGCACCCTTTCTCCGTTCGAGGGGGAGCCCCGCCCGGGCGCGGGCACCCGCCC
>JBNGDZ010000761.1:0-2892 GCA_049975765.1 Armatimonadota bacterium | reverse complement strand
CTGTTGGTTGTGCTTGGCCAGGCACTGGCCGGTCTCCTGACCAAGCACCTGGTCTCCCGACCATGCACCCCCTATCTCGCCCGCCGACCCTCTGCTCCCCGCCGATCTACTGCCTCAGCCGCCCCCACGCTCGGAAGCCCCCTCCGTACAGCGGTCCACGTACCGCCGGTAGCCCCTGGTGTCCGCCTCCCCCCGGGCGTAGGCCTCGTGCCATCCTTGCGGCACGGGCATCTCCTCATAGAGCGCCTCCCGCTCCGCTTCCAGCAAGCACCGCGGGCGCCCCATGAAATCGGCGGCGCACATCACCGCGCCACCTGTCTCCGACGAGAGGCGATCCAGCCAGCGCAGACCCTCCTCGCAGCGGAGCAGATGGTGGTCGAGTATCAGCGTATCGACGTGCCGGGCCAGCTTCTCTCCGTTCATCCGGGCCCGCATCCGGCGCCTCGGCCCCATGAAGCGAGAGAGATAGAGCGGTGGCCCGCCCACCAGGGCGACGTCCGGCGCCCACTCCAGGATCAGGGAGACCGCCTCGCCGTCCAGAAGCTGAATGTCGGACGCGTGCACGAAGACGGTCTCCTCATCCTCGATGCGGGTCATCATCACCGTGCCCAGGTGCGTGTTCGGCTCTCCATGCGCCACGGGCGGGGAGAATGTGAACGGGCCCGGAGCCCCTCCATCGGCGGCCCGCAGGTCCCTGCCCATGGCCGCGCTGAGGGCTGCCCGGCGATCGACCATGTTCTGCGAGAGCCCTCTCGACCCTTTGACCCAGAACCGGCTCGCGCGACAGACGTCTGCCACCTGCTGGGCCTTCAACTGGTAGGGATTGGCATCCGGCAGAGGGACGTGGTCTCCGTGGAGGTGGCTCATCACCACGTCGCTGGCCTCCTCCATCCTGGTCAGGATCTTCCGTCGCACGTCTTCGCCCACGGCTACCTGGGCGGGGTGGGGGAGTAGCCCATCGCGCTCGTATCCCAGCGCCAGTCCCGGGTCGATGACGATTCTCCTGCCCGCCGCCTCTACGGCGCAGCACAGGCCGCGTACGCCCAGCGACTCCGCGCCGAGAATCTCAATTCGCATGCCGTCCCCCTGCGGCTCGCACCTGGTTTCTCTTCCGCTCCGGTCTCCCTCTTTTGGCTGTGCTCCCTGTGTCGTGCCTGGCCAGGCGCTGGCCGCTCTCCCGACCAAGCACCCCGACCACTCGCGCCGGCCGCTCGGGCCGGATCGCCAGATCCGGCCCATTTGAATCAAGCCCAGGTCTGGCCCGGTCCTTTCCTTACTCCTCCCCCTGGAGCTGGTCCAGGCGGTCGAGCACCTGGCTCAGCTGCTCTTGCAGCTGCTGGGCCGTCGCCTTCAGCGTGGCGACCTCGTCCTCGCGCGTGGCTCCGGCCTGCGCGGCCGGCGTCTGCGGTGGGGTCGTCGGGGCACCACCGCCGTACCCGGGGCTGCTCCCCATGCCGGGTTGCATCCGGCGCCCCATGCCCATGCCGCGTCCCATGCCCATCCCGCGACCCATACCGCGGCCCATGCCGCGACCCATGCCCATGCCACCACCCATTCCCATGCCCGCCTGGGCGCTGGGGTCGCCGATCGACTGGAGCTGGCCGGTCCTGAACGCCTGGGCGGCTTCTCGCACCGTCCCCCCACCGAAGAGATAGATGGGGACGCCGGCTGACATGAACACGTTGAAGGCGTTGGGGCCCACGTTGCCGGTCACCACCGCCTCCGCTCCCATCTCGACCACGAACTGGGCCGCCTGGATACCCGCGCCGCTGGCGGCACCTATCGCCGGGTTCTCCACGGCCTCAAACGTCATGTCGTCGGTCTCGACGAACACGTAGGCGCGGCACCGGCCGAACACCGGACTTGCTGGCGCGTCAAGGTCTACACCGCTGCTTGTGACGACGATCTTCATTTGCAGTCCTCCTCACGAGACGTATAATTTGACCTGCCCGGTCGGGCGAGGGACTGCTCGCTTTGCGAGCGAGCCCCTCGCGCCGTCGGGGGCTCGGGGCGGGTCACAACGTCGACCACGGCGACACCCGCCCCGAACGTTATTGACGGATACGGCTCCGCCTACGCACCTTCCTGCTCCAGCTCCTCGATGCGGCTGGTAATGGCCTCCAGGCTGTCACGGAGCCACTCCGCCTGCGTCCGCAGAGCGGCGATCTCATCCTCTTTGGTCGGCGCCGCGCCATAGGGCGCATACCCGGTTGGTGGGCCGTATGCGGCCGGCGGGGCGTACCCGTATCCGTGGCGTGCCCAGAACGGCATCCCCGTCGCGTAGTACCCGCGTCGCCATCCTCGGCCGCGGCCCCAGCCACCGCCACCGCCCCAGCCGCCGCCCCAGCCACGGCCCCAACCCATGCCCATGCGCGGCCCTGGGTTCGCGTAGCCTGGTGCCTCGTATCCGGCGCAGTATCCTGCTGCGCGTCCTGTCATCGGTCCCATTCCCATGGGTCCGGTTCCATCTCCTGCTGGCATCTTATCTTACCTCCTTGGTATTAGATATCTACCCTTGTATCGATTCACGTCCTTGGGACCGCACCTCACCGACATCGACCCGGCGGGTGCGCGTCCTTTCGATGTCTCCCGGTCCATGCCCCTGCCGTTCGGCGGCTCGCGCCGCTACCAGCGACCCCGGCCCCGACCGCGGCCCCCGCGGAAGCCTCTTCCAAGGCCCCAGCGTGGACGTCCGCGACCGTAGACCGGTCGGGGCGGACCGTACGCCGGTGTCACCCGTCCGCCCACAGGCGGGCGCGCGGCCCCGTACGTCCGGGCCGCAGGGTTGTAGGGATTGCACCATCCCCGTGCGCCTCCGGTCATCGGTCCTCTACCCGTTGGTCCAGTTCCGTCGAATCCTGGCATGATTTTCACCTCCTCTTTGAGTCTCTT
>JBNGDZ010000760.1:0-2901 GCA_049975765.1 Armatimonadota bacterium | reverse complement strand
GGGACGCTAGGCACCTGGCACCGGGCGGGCCCGCCCTCGTCGCTGTCGCGAGACCAACTCCCCGAAGTGGTAGGGAAGGCCCTTGGCGCATACCAGGCGACGTGCGGTGCCACGGCGGCCTATCGCAACGCTGCGGGGCCGGGGACGGCTGACGCCATGGTGATTGCCTTCGAGAGCAGGCTCGATGCGCTGGGCTTCTTCTCTGCGCAGCGCACCGACGGCGCGCGCCTGGTTGTCCTGACGTCGGCGGCCTATCGCGACAGCGGCGCGATCCACGCCCACTCGGGGCGGTACTACCTGCGCGTCACCGCCGACGGCGCACCCACAGAGGCGTTGCCCGCCGACCAGTATCTGGCTGCCCGTCTGGAGATGCGACTGCCCCAACCTGGAGCGCGCCCCCGCCTGCTGGAGGTGATCCCACGAGGATGGATCACGCCGCTCACCGTCTCATACGCTCCCACGCACCTCCTGGGCGATGACCTGTCCCCCATGGCCCTCACCGTGGAGCATCTGCTCGGCACGAGGCGCATTCGCGTGACAGTCATGCAGGTCGAGGATCAGGCGGCGGCTCGGCTCCACTACACGCTGCTCTTGCAGCACACTCTGCAGGCGGCGCGGGTGCGCGAGGTGCGTCAACTGGGCGAGGAGGCGTTCATCAGCAGGCTGGACGATTCGGCGGCCATCGGCATGCGCCAGGACGAGTTCTTGGCATATGTGACCGGCATTCCCGACCGCGACGATGCTGAGGCGGTCATGCGTCTGGTGGGTACCGCCATCCGCACCTCGCGACCCCTGCCCGGTGTCACGACAGCGCCTGACGCGGCTCCCCGCTCCATGGAGGAGGGCGGGGAGCCGTGAGGGGCACTCTCACTCGGCCGAATGACAGGCGACCTCCTGGCGATGGACGTGGCTGAATGCCTCCAGCCGCTTGCGCGCCTCGCGCGGGGCGCCGCTATCCCACGGTGCTCCGGCCTCTGCACGCTCGTCGAGGTAACGGATGGTCTCTTCGGGCGTGCCCACCACGCCGTTGGCCGCCTCCCATTTCGTCCGGAAACGAAGCGACACGCGGTTGGTGTAGGGCTCGAGCAGCACGCGGAACACGTCGAACGGGTCGTCGCCCACCGACATGTGGTCATAGACGATCCGGTGCGCCATACCCCCCACCTCCCTTTAACCTCGCCTTCCGGCCCATGCGATCCGCCCTCCGCTACTCAAGATATACCCAAGGGATGTGACGGAATAAACTCGCCGTCGAGATTCTCATGAGGTTCCACGAGGGAGAACGTGGCTGACGCGTCGTGTAGTAGGCTATGGAATCCGCACGTTGACTGGAGGCTCGTCAGATGCTGACAATGAAGGGTGACGGACAGGGCCGGCGCACGCGCGACGAGATAGTGGCAGAGGTGCTACGGCGCCATAACGCGGACCTGGTGGCCGGATTCGGCGAGGTCTCGGAGTGGGGACGCGCCCACCGCGAGCGAGAGTGGGTGGCCTCATTCACCGATGCCCGCTGCGCCTACTACGTTCATCAGGACGGCCGCTGTCACATGCAGTTCTGGACCGAGACCATCCCCAGCGACACCGGGGCGGAGTGGGTCATCTTCGTGCTCTCGGCCGGGACGGGTATGGGCGCGATGCTGCCCCAGCCCGCCGGACGGTTCGACCTTCGTCTGAATGTGCCGCCCGGAGTGACCACGGATCTGGTGTCCTTTAATGTCACGAAAGAGGATAGAATATGGCGGAAGGGCGACGTCGTGTTGGCCTTCGATATCAAGCGGCGGGAGTGGGCGGAAAGCTATGCACCGATGCGGCTCGACGCGCACATTACGGAGGAGTCTGCCGCCACGTTTGGCGTCATGACGCTACGCATCCCCAAGCATCTGGTCGTTGAGGGGCAGCCGACGCGGATCGACGTGGTCCCCTTCAACCGCCAGCCCTCCACACGGTGGTTCAAGGTCGATGTGGACATGTTCGCGCGACCCATCTTCAAGTGCGGCGTCGAGGACGCCGTGGAGGCGTGTATGGCGGGGCCGACGCACCCACGGATCGGCGACTGGAACGTCTACTTCGGCGACGTGCACGCCCACAGCGGTGAGGAGCATGGCTCCGGCCGAACCTGCGGGACCGGGACCGTGGCCGAAAACTACGAGTACGGCCGCGACGTCGCCGGGCTGGACTTCGTCGGCGTCGCGGAGCACGACTGGCAGATGGACGGGCAGGACGACTGGAACCAGCGTATGGAGCAGGTGGAGGAGTGGACGGAGGATGGCCGCTACGTGGTGATGCCCTGCTACGAGTGGACCTCAGCCAAGTACGGCCACCGGAACGTCTACTACCGCGACACCGGCTGGCCCTATTTCGACAACAACCCGGGGCCTGGCCACAACGCCATCAGCGATGAGAGCCGCTCCCCGGACGACCTGTGGGGGTCGCTGCGCGACTGCGGCGCCAGGGCCCTGACCATCGCCCACCATCCCAGCGTCGGCTTCTTCCCCGTTGACTGGTCGTACATGGACCCGCAGTTCGACCGCCTGGTTGAGGTCTACTCCACGTGGGGCAACTCGGAATACCTGGGTGCGCCCTTCCCCGGGCAGGCCGCGGACCGGCTGCCGGGCCTGGGCGCCCTGGATGCTCTCAAGCGCGGCCATCGCCTGGGAATGATGGCCTCCAGCGACTGTCACGACGGCAATCCGGGCAACGCCAACTGGTCCTACCGCCAGCCGCACATCCACCACCGCCTGGGCAGCGGGCTGATCGCGGTGCTCGCCGAAAAGCTGAGCCGCGAGGCCGTCTGGGATGCCATGTACGCCCGCCGCTGCTACGCCACCACGGGCACGCGCATCGTGATGGACTTCCGCGTCAACGGGGCTATCATGGGCAGCGAGATCGCGGCGCCCGCCG
>JBNGDZ010000759.1:0-2981 GCA_049975765.1 Armatimonadota bacterium | reverse complement strand
CTCCCACGACGCGCAGAGGCCCAGGGCAAGCGACTTTGCGTCCACGCAGTCCGCTGCGAGCTTGACGGGCCTTGCGAGCACGGTATGATGGGACCGCGCTCGATTGAAGCGGGGATGAATCTCTGGGAAGTTGCGCGCCTTGATTAGGTCGCAGCCCCCCTCCCTAGCCCTCCCCCGCCGGGGGAGGGAACGTCGGTCCCCCTCTCCTTGGGGAGAGCGGAGGGCCCGATCCAGGGCAGGGTAGGGTGAGGGGGTCGGTTGGACTTGGAGGATCGTTTGGTGACGAAAGCCTTGAAGATCAGATACATAGTGAGTCTCGTTGCCCTGGTCGCCTTGGTGACCACGCTGGCCTTAGGCCCTGGCATCGCGCCGGGGAGACGTGGGGTCCGCGCTCAGGGCGTCGACGACGCGGACGACGCCTGGACCGAGCCCGTCAATCTCTCGCGGTCCGGCGCGGCCTCCGAGCCCTTCGTGGCCCCGGTGCCCGGCGGTGGCATGCAGGCCTTCTGGTGGGACCGCTTTGACGGCATCATGACCGCGCTCTACGACGCCGACACCGGCGTGTGGTCCGAGCCCGTCCCGGCCCCCATCGAGATTCGAACCCTGGTCGGCCAAGGCGAGAATGCGGAGGTGGTGGTCACGCCTATCCCGGCGATGCCGCACATCGTCAAAGGCGCCAACGTTGCCCTAGCATTTTGGGAGGGCGCTGCCGACGAGGAAACCGGACTTCGGCCCTTCCTCCTCAGCCGCATGCGCCTGGGCACGCTGCCCGGCGGGCCGGGCGGTGGCTGGACCGCCCCCGACGAGGTCTCAGAAGCCGTCTCCGCCTGGGCGCTGGCGGCGTCAGATGACGATACGCTCCATCTCGTCTACACCCGACCCGTGCAGTCGGCCACCTTCCCCGCCGGCCTCTACTACAAGCGATCGACCGACGGCGGCGCCACTTGGAGCGCCCCGGAGATCCTGATGGCGTCGCTCTATTACCGCCTCTACACCGCCGACCAACTCCATCTCACCACACGCGCTGCAGCGGATCAGGTCTACGTGGCCTGGGATGACCCACGGCTGGGCCGCGCCTTCTGGACGCTCTCGAAGGATACGGGAGAGACCTGGGCCGACCCGATGGCGATGGGGCCGGCGGTCACAGAGGACGGGGGCGAGAGCCCCGCCGCGCCCGCGTTGACGCCCGGCAGGCCGCGATGGGTGCCCGCCCTGGAAACGAGATCGAGCGAGGGCGCTGAGGTGGCCCTCCTCTGGGAGGCCGCCAACGCCTTCTCGGGCTGCGAGCTCTACCAGCAGACGGTGATCACGCGCTCGGTCACGACCGGGGACACCCCCGTCGTCACCGACACGCTGGCTGCGCCGGTGCGGGTGCTGCCCGACCTGCGCACCTGCCCTGCCGCGCTGCGGGCCGTCGCTGTGCCAGCGGAGGCCGCGGGCGAGGCCGCAGATGAGGCTGCGGAGGCCGAAGCCGGCACCGCCAGCCTCCTCATCGCCGGGGAGGGCACCGACACCCTCACGGTGGTCGGTCGCACCGCCGGGGAGGACAGCCTCCCCAAGGCCCTGAGCTTCAGCTTCGAGGACCCGGAGACCGGCGCTCGGCTCTACCTTGAGGACCTGCACGCCACCGTGACCGACGATGGGCAGCTGGTCGTTGTGGGTGCCACCGGCGCCGCCGCTGGTACCGCTGCGGACGGGGGCGACGTCTGGGCCCTCCACACCGAGATCGACGCGCTCGACCTGGCCTTCGCGCCGCCGCCGCTCTGGTCGGAGCCCGTGGCGGTCTCCGACGGCGAGGTCGCGCCAGACCTGCCGGCGCTGACCCTCGACGCCGAGGGCCGCCTCCACGCGCTCTGGCGCGAGCCGGGCCGCGGCCTCACCTACGCGCGGCTGGACGGCGACGCATGGAGCCGCCCGACGCAGATCACCCAGGCCAGCGAGGGCGAGGCCGCCGACCCGGTCCTGGTCGTGCTGGGCGACCGGCTGCACGCCTTCTGGCGCGAGGGCGCGCTCGGCGGCGTGGCCCACAGTATGGCCTATATCCGCGACGCGGTCTCGGGCGGTTGGTCCGAGCCGACGGTGAGCTCGGCCATTGGCGCCCCGGCAGGGGCGCCCGACGTGACCGTCGACGCCAACGGCACCCTCCACCTCGTTGTCGCCCTGCCGCTCAACGAGGATCGCGGCATCCTCTACATGCGCAGCACCGACGAGGGCGCCACCTGGAGCGATCCCGTGATCGCCTTTGACGCCGCCTATCCCGAGCCCCCGGAGCAGCCCTGGCCCATGGTCAGCGCGCCGTCCCTGGCGATCGATGGCGCGGGGAACCTCCACGTCGCCTTCGTGAGGGGCAGCGCCGACGGCCCCTTCCCGCCGGACGGCGTCTATCACATCCGCTCCACCGACGGCGGCGAGACCTGGTCGACGCCCGCGCTCATTGCCGAGAGCGGCTTCGTGCGCCCGATGGTGGTGGCGCCCGCTGGCGGGCAGGTCATGGTCCTGTACCAGGCGTCTGCAGCCGACACAGTGGCTGCAGATGGACGCCAGAGCTGGAGCCAGCGCGTCTCGACCGACTACGGCGTCGCCTGGGGCTACCAGCAGTTCGTGCCCGGCTTCCAGGACGCGCCCGGCCCTGTGAGCCTGGTGCCCGACGCCGAGGGCGGCGTGACCCTGGTCGGGCTTGCGCGCGGCGGCCTCGGCGCCGCGACCCGCGCCTGGACCCTCCAGGCCAGCACCTGGACCGGCGATCGGTGGTCGCCCTGGGAGTCGGACGAGCTGACGGCGGTCGCGGACCCGCTGCCGGGCCTCGCCGCGGCCCTCGACGGCGAGGCGGGCCGCCTCCACGCGCTCTACCGCGCTCAGGGGATGAGCGCCGGTGCGGCCGCTGTCGATGCGGCGATTGCCGATGCGGCGATTGCCGGCGCGGCGGTTGCCGCCCCGGTCCTCGTCCACACCGCGCGCGACGTCGCGGCGGTGGCCACAGC
>JBNGDZ010000758.1:0-3082 GCA_049975765.1 Armatimonadota bacterium | reverse complement strand
GGGCGGCCCGCTGGGAGTAGAGGGCGGTCTTGGCGATGTTGATCAGCCGCAGAGACACGCGATCACATCCTCGGGTCAGGCCGACCGCGATACGCTCAGGGCAGGGCGGGCTGCTCCCGGTTGGTAGCCGTCGCCGCACTCGGGAAGCAGGGCGCCCAGCATGGCGCCGACGTAGGCCAGGCGGTCAGCCACCAGGTCCTGGTTGAGCGTGGCGAGGTTCACCACGCGCACCTCCGCGCGCGAGATCCGGCGGACAAGGTCCGCGTGCCGGTCGGTGAGTTCGGGGGCCTCCTGCATCGCCTGTGTGCGCGTCTGCAGCACGGTGTTGAAGTGTTCGAACTGGCCCTCGAGGATCTCGGTAAGCTCACTAAGGCGTTCGAGGTCCCGCGCGATGAGGGCGCGGCGCTGCTGCTCCAGCGTTTCCACCAGCGCGCGAGCGGTCTCAAGCTCAGCCTCGAGCACGGACACGATGGGGTCGGCGGTCATCGTCGTCGCTCCCCTCCGTCGGCGGTCAGGTCAGCTCCCGGGCGATGCAGCGCTCCATGGCCTCCACGATGGCGCCGCTGTCCCACCGCGCGTCGCCGTCGCTCAGCCTGAGGCGGGCGGCCTCGATGGCCGAGCGGCGCACGGGCGGGCTCTCGTCAAGCGCCTGCCGGGCAACGGCCATCAGGCGGGCTCGCGATGACAGCGTCACGCTGTCGCCGCCCGCTCCATGCACCGGCTCGCTCCGCTGCCGGCGCGCCTCATCGGCGCCGCCCGTGTTCGGGTTCGTGGGGTACAGCCCGCTGGCGTCGATGCGCATCAGCCCTCCACCCCCTTCTCAGGCATGTCTTCGGCCCAGCCGGCTGGCCTGGGGTCCCGGGGAGTCGGCGCGGCGGCCTGCGCGTCGGAGAGCTGGCTGAGCAGCAGCCTTGCCAGGCCCAGCTCGCCGCGCCGGCCCATCTGCTGGGCCAGCGCCACGTCGCGCTGCCGGGCGAACATCCGGTGCGCGGCCGTGCCACCGAGAATCCCTCCGCCCCAGGTTGGTGTGCTGAGGTGCGCCATGAGCCGGCTCAGGAACAGGCCCTCCATCTGCTCGCAGGCGCGGCGGAGGCGGTCGCCCGCTCTCTCACGGGCCGCCCGCGGGGCTGCGCTGCCGGCCTGCGGCCGGGCGCTTCGGGGCGCTGGACCCAAAGGACTCACTGGATGGTCACCTCCGCCTCCAGGGCGCCGGCCGTCTTGAGGGCCTGGATGATGGCGATCAGGTCCCGGGGCTTGACGCCCAGCGCGTTCAGAGCAGTCACCAGCTCATTGAGGCTGCCCTGCGGCTGCAGCGCCACGACCTGCCCCTCCCCCTCGCTGACCTCGATCTCCTCGGCCGGCACCACCTCGGTGGTGCCTCCGACGCTGAAGGGCGGCGGCTGAGAGACCTGCCACTGCCCGCGCACCTGGATGGTCAGGCTCCCGTGTGAGATGGCCACGGGCGCGATGCGCACGTTCTCGCCGATGACCACGGTCCCGGTCCTCTCGTTGATGACCACTCGCGCGGCGGCGTCCGGCTGCACCTGGAGCTGCTCGATGCGGGTGATGAACTGAACCATGTCGGGCGTGGCGGGGGGGACGCTCACCTGCACCATGCCGGCGCTGACGGCCCGGGCCGAGCCGCGCCCCACCTCCCCCTCCACCGACTCCGCCACGCGGCAGGCCGTGGTGAAGTCGGGATTGTGCAGCGCCAGGCACAGGCGGGGGCTTCGCAGCGTCTCGCTCCGGACGTCGCGCGTCACGGAGGCCCCGCCGGGCACGCGGCCGACCACGGGGTGGTTGCGCTGGACGGTGTCCCGCCCGGCCGAGACGTTGAAACCGCCGATGCTGACCGGTCCCTGCGCGATGGCGTAGATCTCCCCGTCACCTCCACGCAGCGGTGTTGCAAGAAGCGTGCCGCCCTGCAGGCTCTCCGCGTCGCCAAGGGAGGACAGCAGCACGTCGAGCTCGGCGCCGCGGTGCACGTCGGCGGGGAGCTCGGCCACGGCCATGACCGCGGCCACGTTCTTCACGCGCAACTCATCGGGGTCCACCGCCACGCCGAAGCGCTCCAGCATGTTGGCCAGCGAGCGGGCGGTGAAGACCGACCGCGTGCCGTCGCCGGTGCCGTCCAGGCCCACCACCAGCCCGTATCCCATCAGCTTGTGCTCGCTGACCCCGCTGATGCTGGCGATGTCCTTGATGCGCGTCACCACCGCCTCGCAGGGTGCACTCGCTGCGAGAGAGGCGATGCCGACGGCGACGATGACAGCTCTGCTGCAGCGCATGATGCGCTCCTCCGCCCGTCAGAACAGCCAGCCCAGGATCCGGGTGATGAGCCCCACACGGCCGCGCGGCCTGCCCGGATCGGGGCCCTCGTACTCGATGCTGGCGTTCGCCACGTGGTGCGAGAGCACGGTGTTGTCGGGGCGCACGTCGGTGGGCCGGACCTCGCCGATCAGGCGGATGGTCTGCCAGTCGCGGTTGACGCGGACGCGGCGCTCGCCCTCGATGGTCAGGTTGCCCTCGGGGGTGACGCCCGTCACGGTGACGGCGACGCGCGCCGAGAGCAGATCGCGGCGCTGGGACCGGCCGCCGGCCGCGTGCTGCATCTCGCCGCCGAAGCTGATGCCGGGGATCAGGTCCAGCCAAGCGGTGCCCGGCCCCGCCTGCGCGCTGGTGGACTTCTGGTTCTCGCGGGTGGCTGAGTGCGAGGCCGTGGCGGACTCGGAGATGACCACGAACAGGATGTCCCCGGGCCCTCTGGCGCGGAAGTCCTCGTAGAGCGAGCCGAAGAACTGCGTCTCGCCCGGCTCCGCGTGACAGGCGGGTGCGGTCACCGTCAGCGACAGGCCCAGGGCGAACGCGACAGGGATGCTCCGGGGCATGGCTTCTCCCTCACTCTCGGCGGATGACGGCCTCGGTGGCGCTGGTAAGCTGCGCCACCACCGTTTCCCTGGTCTGCTCCACGCGCAGGCGCGCTCGGGCGCCGACGGCAGCCCGCTCCAGCGTGGTGGCCTCCGCGACGATGCGCACCGCCCCGCAGGTGACCGACAGCCGCACGCGGCTGCCCCGCCTGACC
>JBNGDZ010000757.1:0-3122 GCA_049975765.1 Armatimonadota bacterium | reverse complement strand
GCCCCCGTGAGGCGGCATAGCCAAGAGGCTAAGGCGGCGGTCTGCAAAACCGCTATTCACCGGTTCGAATCCGGTTGCCGCCTCCATGCGTTTAACTGCGGCTGCCGCGAGCGGCGAACGTGCTGACGACGTTGTCGGGCTGGAAGCCCGACCTACGCGGCGGGTGGGGCCCCTGGCTTGCGGCTTGTAGCTGCCGTTCCTACCGTTTCGTGGAGACTGCCATGCAGTCTGAGAGGGGCGCGCCTCCGGTCCCGCCCGGTCGTTCTCGTCCGCCGTATGGAGGGGCCGGACCACGGTCCGGATCGCCGTTGAAGCCGTTGGGTCGAGACCGGTTGGCGTCCCCGAGACGCGTGGATAGTGTCCCAGGCCGGTCGTTGTCGGGCTGGAAGCCCGACCTACGCGGCGGGTGACACGCGACCGGTGCCGTTGGCCGTCGCTGTCGTTGTCTGACGTTGTCTGCCGTTACCTGCCGTATCTGCCGTACGCCGGAGTGGCGGAACTGGTAGACGCCGGGGACTTAAAATCCTCTGAGGGGCAACTCCCTCGTCCGGGTTCGAATCCCGGCTCCGGCACCACACCACACCTGCCTCCAAGCCCATCCGCCAGGTTGAGGGGATTGCCGAGCACCGCCGCCGGGATCAGCGTGGAGAGGAGCGGGCGCAATGAGCGTGCGCGTGTCCGAGTTCGCGAGGCGGCTGAGGCCCATCGGCCGCATCCTGCAGCTTCCAGACTGGCACGTCTGGGGCTCGACGGCGATCGATGGCCCCGACGGAACGGCGCATCTGTTCTCGTCGCGCTGGCCGCGCGAGACCGGGCATCGCGGCTGGTCCACGAATTCGGAGATTGTCCACTCGGTCGGAGAGAGTGCCGAGGGCCCCTTTGAGGTCACGGACGTGGCCCTGCGAGGCCGGGGAGGCGATCGGTGGGACGCGCAGATGGTGCACAACCCCACCGTACACCAATTCGGCGGCCGCTACTACCTCGTCCACATCGGCAACCGGGACGGCCGGCCCTTCACGCAGCAGATCGGCGTGGCCGTGGCCGATAGCCTCGATGGCCCCTGGGAGCGCTTCGACCGGCCCATCCTGGGACCGGGAATGCACGGGGCCTGGGACTGGCTCATGGCCACCAATCCGGCACTGGTCCGCCACCCCGACGGGCAGTTCTGGCTCTACTACAAAGCCTGGGACTTCTCCGACGGCAAGCGGAAGATCGGGCTGGCGGTGGCCGACGAC
This sequence comes from Armatimonadota bacterium, assembly GCA_049975765.1. Classification (GTDB taxonomy): domain Bacteria; phylum Armatimonadota; class Zipacnadia; order Zipacnadales; family UBA5352; genus JAYENL01. The sequence continues at coordinate 1,887 of JBNGDZ010000757.1, read as the reverse complement.
CCCCTGGGGCCATACGAGAAGCATCCGGACAACCCGCTGATCGACTACTCGGATGCGGGCAAGCAGATCGAGGACCCCTACGTGTGGATCCAGGACGGGCTCTTCCACATGCTGATGGCGGATGACAACGAGGGCGTGGTGAAGAAGCACGGCGGGGCGCTGGTCACCTCCGAGGACGGCATCCACTGGTCTGAGCCGGTGCTGGGCTACGACACCACCGACGTGTACTTCGATGAGCCGGTGCGGCGTCTTGAGCGACCGCAGGTGCTCCTGCGCGACGGCAGGCCGGCGTACCTCTACCTCTCGATGCGCGATGATCCTGACCGCGGCGACAGCTCCGTCGTCCTGCGCGTCGAGTGGTAGCCCCCGGGGCTGGCTGGGGCCTGCGCCGACTGCGGGCGAGGGCGCCCGCAACCCAGATGGGCAATCGGGCGGGGCTGTGGCCGCGGGAAGAGGCGCACAGGGGGCTTCGAGTTCTCCCGCCGGAGTGTTCTCCCGACGCGGGGAGTTGGCCCCCGGCGCTTGCCTTTGGGGCTCCTGACGCCCATAATGGCTGGCGAGGCTGACCCGCGACGCACTGGCAGGTACCCGGTGACTGCAGACACTCCTCCCTCCAGCCCTCCGCCCGACCGGTGGGCCACGCTCAGGCGCGTGGCCGCCGCGGCGGCGGTGGCGGGGCTGCTGGGCTGGGTGATCTGGCGGGCCTGGTTCGACGCCCGCCGGATCGACTGGACCTCGCTGGACCTCGATCCCGGCCTGGTCGCGCTATCGGTGATGCTCTACGGCCTGGGCTTCGTGTGGCACGGGCTGGTGTGGGTGTGGATGATGCGGGCGCTGGGATACCAGTTGGGGTGGCTGCCGGGCCTTCGCGCCTCGGCGCTCTCACAGCTCGGGAACTACATCCCGGGCAAGGTCTTCATCGTGCTGTTTCGGATGCGGGTGGCCAGGCGGTATGGTGTGCCGGGACTGCCAGTGGCCGGCACGACGGCGCTGGAGACGCTGCTGCGCAACATCCTGGCGGCACTGCTGGCGGCGGTGGGACTGTACCACATCGGCGCGGGGATCTCCTACGTGCCGGCGCTTGTGGTGATCGCGGCGGTGTCGGTGGTCCTCGCCCACCCGCGGGTCTTCCACGCCCTCGCCGACTGGGCCCTGCGCAAGCTGGGGCGCCCGCCTCTGCCGGGCAAGCTGACGGGCCCGCAGGTGGCGCTGCTGCTGGTCTGCTACACGGTTTACTGGGCGGTTCAGACCTACGCCCTGTGGCTGCTGGTGGCGGGGACTCTCGGAGCTGAGATAGGGGACTTTCCGGCGCTCGCGACCGCGATGCTGGCCGCGCAGATCGGCAGCACGCTGGCAGTCTTCGCCCCGGTGGGACTGGGTGCGGCGGATGCGACCCTGGCTGAGGTGCTCAAACTCACCGGGGGGGTGCGCGCCCCCTACATGGTGGCGGTGATCGCGCGCGTGTGGCGCACGGTCTCCGAGATGGTGCAGATCGGGGTGGTGTGGCTCATCCCGGTCCGCGCGACCGAGGGCAGCAACGCCCCCGATTCACCGGACGGGGGCGCCGCGCAGCAGACTGTCAGGGACGACGGCCCTACTCGCTGAGCCTGCCCGCGATCTCAGCCACCCGCCGGCCGAGGGCGCGGCAGATGGTCGCCTCGGCGTCACCCAAAGGCCGGTCTGCGTCCTGGCCGGCCACGTGCGAGGGCCCGTACGGAGTGCCGCCCGCCTCGGTGGTGAACAGCTCCTCCACGCTGTAGGGCACGCCCACGAAGCGGTTCGTCGCCATCACGTCCACGATGTAGGTGCTTTCCGGCGAGATCACGTTGTTCATCAGGAAGCCATACTTGGGCATCACCGATTCCGGCACGACAGACTGCGGGTCGA
>JBNGDZ010000756.1:0-3143 GCA_049975765.1 Armatimonadota bacterium | reverse complement strand
CCTGGATGTCGCGCGCAGGCGCGACTGCAGCCACGGCGCGATCCACCAGGCCAGGCCGGCCGCCGCGAGGATCGCCAGCGGCAGGTGCAGGCCCTCCACGCAGCGGCGCTCGAAGGGGACGAGCGGATAGGAGTAGGCCGCCACGGCGGCCACCAGCGGCCAGAAGATCACCAGCCAGTCGCGCGCGGTCTCCCGCCGCCGGCGGCCGATGGCCAGCCGCCCGCCGATGGCGAGAGGGAGGATGACTCCCAGCCCCAGGAGGTAGACGTGCGCCGGGGGCGACCGCAGCACGTTCTGTTCGGCCCACGAGGCGACCAGGGGGTTGGTGCTTCTCTGCCACCACAGCAGAGCGATCGCGGGGATGACCCCCGCCAGCGCCCACAGATTGATCGCCGTGGCCCGCCATCCCTCGGGCCTCGTCGCCCGGCAGTACAGGAAGTGCCCGATCAGCAGGGGGGCGATCACCGCCACGTCGTAGGGGTGCACGAAGGTCAGCAGCGCCAGCGCTCCCGCTGATCCCGCCGTCACCCATCCGGACGGCCGCCGGTAGGCCCGCAGCAGCAGCAGCCCCAGCAGCGCCAGGAGCGAGAGCGCCAGCGCGAAGTGAGGCAGCCACAGGGAGTGATAGCCCCACATCTCGGGCATGATGTCTGAGCTCAGCAGAACCTGCCGGCCTGCCACGGCGTTGATCCCGTCCACCACCGCACCCAGCCCACTGCCCAGCGCGGCCGCTACGAACCCCAGGGCGCGGGCGACCGGATCGGCGAAGAACTCACGCATCAGCAGCCACAGCACCAGCAGGTACGCCAGCCCCCACAGCAGGCGCACGAGGTGGTAGGTGACGAGGGTGGAGAGGGGAAGCGCACGCGCCAGCAGGCCGATGAGAAGCCACGGCAGACTGGGCAGCAGCGGGGGCACCCCCTCCGCGGTCTGATAGACCTCCACGAGCAGGCTCCCCCGGCGCACCTGCGTCACGTAGCTCAGGTAGAGGTTCTGATCGTCTACCTGCTCCACGATCCCGGCGAAGTGCGCGCCCGGGCCGGCGGTGAGGCGCTGGCAGGTGTAGGGGATGAGGGTCGAGAGGAGGATGCCGCCGCTGAGCAGGAGCACCCAGGTGGGGAAGAGGACCTGGCGAGGCCGCGCGGCGGCACCGCCCCTCACAGGTTTATCCTCCTCTCATCCCACTCGTCCAGGAATCTCCTCTGACGCGGCCGCTGCCTGGGGATCTGGGGCTTGAACTCCACGGAGGACAGCCAGCCGGCGTGAGGGCTGGTGAGCTGCATCGACAGCAGCTTCACCTCACCCGGCCGCAGGCTCACGAAGACCACCGGCCGATTCAGCGCGATGGCGTCGTCGCTGAAGTGGAATGCGCTGACGTAGCTGCGCGCCACGCCGCCGGCGGTGAAGCTGAGCGTGTGCATGTCGAGCGGCTGCGTGCGGACCTCGAAGATCAGGTTTACCTCCGCTCCGGTGTTGTTCCACAGCGCCAGCACGCCCTCGTCTCCGCGGATGAAGGGCCGGAAGCCCACCGCGGCGTCATCGCGCAGCCCGATCTGCTCGCTCTGGCGCACCGCGCCCAGCGGCACCACGCCGGCGAGCTTGCGCGACAGCTCCCCGAGGGCCGTCGCCAGCGTCTCGCGGAGAGCGCCGTCAGCGGCGAGCAGTGCGAAACCGTCCCCGCCGGGCGGGCAGTCGCGCTGGCGCGCCGGCAGGGCGAAGCCCGTGGCCCCCTGGTAGGCGAGGGTCACCAGCGTTCGCGCCAGGACCGCTGCATCCAGCGCCTCGGAGCCGGTGGGCTCGGCCGCGGGCTCGGCGAAGAACATCGGCAGCCGCGCCTGCGCACGGATCGCGGCGGTCACCTGGTCGACGTTGAGTGAGCGGGCCAGCGCCACCCAGCCCGGCTGCGGCTCCGCGATGCCGCGCCGGCCGACGGTGACCGCGCCGGTCGCTCGGGCCGCGATGGGCGGCAGCCGCAGTGACGGCGCCGCGATGGTCTCCGCCGCGCCCAGCTCACACGCCGTCGCCAGGCCCTCCTCGCTCAGCGCCGGCGGCGAGCCGGGCCGCAGATCCAGTGGCGGGCTGAGCACGAACGGCCCGGCCTCGAGTGCCTCACGGAGCTCGCGCGTGGCCGCCATCGCGACTTCCTGCGGCGGGGCGGTGCCGCCGCGCCCGTGGTAGAGCATCATCGCGTCCGCCGCACCGGCGTGCGTCGCCGCCTCAGTCACCGAACGCGCGAGCCACTCCGGGCCGAGCAGCAGAAGGCGGGTCGCGGTGGAGGGCAGGGCCGGGGGGGCCTCGCCAGGTAGCAGCCGGGCGGCGTGAAGCTGGGCGTCGAGGCCCGCGACGGCCGCCAGCTCCTCTCCAGACGGTGGCTCCGACGGCCACGCCAGCCCCACGGCCGGGTAGACGGGCGTAACGCGGACAAGCACCGGCGCCGACGCCTCCTCGCCCCGGCTGCGGAAGGTCACGCGGGCGTGATGCTCGCCCAGCGCGAAGCACTGCAGTGAGGCGCTGAAGACCGTGGTGCCTCCGCCCATGATCGTCACCGTGCGCTCCGGGACGAAGAAGCCCGGCGGTCCGGCCACTGACACGGTAAGCTCTTTGTCGATGTCCCCGCGGTTGGCGATGGTGAGCTTCAGCCCGCCGCGATGGCCGCGGGGCTGCGTCACCTCCGCGGGCATCGTCACCTCCATGCCGCCCACGTTCAGGACCAGCTCGCGGATCCTGCCGGCCCTGCGCTCCCAGGCGTCGATCAGTCCGTCCGGCCGCCAGTCGGCCGGGAGATCCTCGGGCACGGTGGGCATCGGTTCGGCGCCGGCCGGCTGCGGCTCGATGGCCTCAACCTCGATGGCGTCCACCAGCCAGCGGCCCGCGCCACCGTCGGTCCCGAGAGCCAGCCGCCATGACCCGGCAGGCGCGAAGACCTCCGCCGACACGGGTCGCCAGCCTTTTCCGACTACCTCGCCGGTCAGCGCCACCTGGGCGGCGGGCCGCTCCCGGTCGGCCTCCACGACGCCAACCAGCAGCCGGCTTTCGCAGCGGCTGCCCTCGACGGCCTGCACCCGCAGCCCCAGGCGCAGCCAGCCGGCAGCGCGCTCGGTGATCGGCTCTGAGACGAGCCAGCCGCTGCCGATGCTCAGGGC
>JBNGDZ010000755.1:1662-3409 GCA_049975765.1 Armatimonadota bacterium | reverse complement strand
ACGATATACTTAGTGAGAGGTATAAGCCGTCCGTGCCGTCGGCAGACGAGGTGCGACCATGCCCAGCCCGTCCTCACAGGACCGAGGAGGACAAGAAAACACAGGAAACGACGCCTTGTTGGTGAAAGCAGCGCGGTGCGATCCAGCCGCCTTTGCTGCCCTCTACCGCCGCTACGTGACACCCGTCTATCGCTACCTCTACAGCCGGGTGGGCAACGCCGCTGATGCGGAAGACCTGACAGCCCAGACCTTTGTGGCCGCCTTGGAGGGCCTGCATGGCTATCGTGAGCGAGGCAACTTTGCCGCCTGGCTGTTCACCCTTGCCCACAACAAGGCCGCAGACCACCATCGCCAGCAGCATCCGCAACTGCCCCTGGACGAAGCGCTGGACAGCCCGGGTCATGGTGAGAACCCGATGACCAGCATGATGCGCAAGGAGGCCCTGCAGCGGCTATCGGCCCTGATCGCAGGACTGCAGGAGGACAAGCAGGAGCTGCTGCGGCTCCGCTTCGCTGGCGGCCTCACCTACCCCGAGATCGCACGCGTTATGGGCCGCAGTGAGGCAGCGGTCAAGATGGCCGTGCACCGTCTCTTGCGCCGTTTGGAAGCCGAGTGGGAGGAAGACCATGAGTGATCAATTGCCGGTGCGTCACACATCCACGCCGCCGCGCGTTGAGCAGGCGTTGCAGGATCTCTTCACCGCCCCGGATCCGGAGCCAGCATTCGTCGCCACGCTCGAGCGACAGCTTCTGGCCCAGGCTGAGGCGATGCCGCACCAGGCTGCTACACCTCGTACCGTGCGCGTCTGGACGGGCTGGTTGGGCGCCCTGCGGCGCCACCGCGCGGTCGCTATCGCCGCCGGCCTGGTCCTGATCCTTGCCCTCACGGTCGCCGCCATCGGGCCGGCGCGCGTCGTAGTGGCCCTCCAGGACCTGATCGGCTACGTGCCGGGCATCGGCTTCGTCGACCTCGAGGAGACGCGCCTGCTGGCCGCTCCCGTCGAGGTAACCCGCGACGGCGTGACGCTGCGTGTGGAGCAGGTGATTGCCAGTCCCGATCGCACCGAGGTCGTCGTGCGCACGGAGGGGTTGCGCCCCGAGGACGTGAAGTGGGATCCCGGCGCCCGCCTGGACGGCGAGGGGGTGTTCGCCCTCCGGCTGCCGAACGACCGGCAAATGACCAGTCAGAAGTTAGCGTCGCGCTTCGGTGAGGGCACGTTCGAGTTTGGGCCGGTGCCGGATGGCATGTACCGGGTCACGCTCGAGCTGGAGCACCTGCCGGGGGTACCTGCCGGTAGCGGCCTGCCCGAGAACTGGGTCATCCCCCTCGAGCTGCGCCCTGCCACCGGAGACCTGGTTGCCGAGCTCTTTTCCCCACCCTACGTGCCCGACCGCGCTGAGGACACGCACCATGGCATCACAGTGCGCGTGCTCGCCGCCGGCCACAGCCCGGAAGAGACGGCCGTGCGCGTCCAGATGGAATGGGCCGATCCTGACTGGGTGCATCCGACGCTGGGCTACATGACATTACCCCAACTCCACGACGACCTCGGCCACGTGTACCACGAAGGCCCAATCCCTGGCAGCGGCTCTATGATCCAGACAGAGGTCATGCGCCAGCCCGGAGGGGAGATCCCGAGGCAGCCACCCGAGGTGCCAACAGAGGAAGTAACCCTGGCCTTCTCCACCGTCTCCCCTTCGGCCCGCGAGCTGATGCTGTGGGTGGACGGCGTCGACTTCGAGGTACC
>JBNGDZ010000755.1:0-1652 GCA_049975765.1 Armatimonadota bacterium | reverse complement strand
GCCGTGGGCAGCTTTGTCGTCGACCTCAGTGACGACCCGCAGGTGGGCGACGCCTGGCCGCTCGACGTAAACCTCGACGTCGCCGGCTTTCCGGTGCATTTGACGGCTGCGCGCCTCGTTCAGGAAGAGCTGCAGCTACGCGATGGCCCCGTGATGCGCACCTACCTGATCTTCACCGTCGAGCCGGTGCCCGATCAGAACGGCCAGACGCTGCACAACATCCGGCTGCGCGCTGACCTCGATGTGTGGGAAGGCGGGTACGGTCATTACCGGCCACAGGCGCGCATCCTGATCACCGGCCTGTCGCTGCGCTCCGGCGCCAGCGTGCCCTCCGGCCCCGTGCAGGTGTTCGTCGAAGGTGCCAGCGTCTACTTTCACGGACCCTGGCGCTTGCGCTGGACGGTCCCCACGGCCGTTGCCGACCGGGAACCCGCGGCGGATGAGGCGCGCGCGCGCCCTGTCACCCGGCATCCGGCCGCATCGTCGACGCGTACCGGGTTGACGCTTGAGGTAAAGGAGGCGGTGCAGACCGATCGCCTCGTGGCGGCCACCGTGCACCTGGTGGACCCGCCCGTCGGCATTACCCTCAACCGAGTCCTTCGATCGCGGCCCCCTTCGACCGTGCCTGCCCTGTACGTCGAGGACAATCGCGGCCGCCGCTCCGAGCCTAACGAGGACATCTCTTGGCGCGTAGAAAGCCAGTTTGTCCTCGGTATGCCAACGACACCCCCGGTCTCCGATACCCTCAGTTTCGAACCTCTGCACCCCGCGGCACGCCGCGTGACGCTGCATGTGCCGGCGATCGAGCTGCTCCTGTCCGGCGCGATGTCTTTTGACATCACCGTGCCGGAAGGGGTCGAGATGTCATCGAAGGACCGGTTCGGGATCTCAGCAAGCGAGCCATGGCCCGTAGACATGACGCTGCAGGCAGCCGGCTACGAGGTCCAACTGTCGTCGGCCCACCTGCAGGCTTCGGGCATCATGTCCCTGCTGGTGCTGATCGCAGACGATCCACCGGATCCGGACAATGGCGCGTGGCTCACGGCCGTGCGCCCAACGTCGATCACCGGCCCGGACGGGCATCCGCTCGACCTGGCGCACGCGGCCCCCTACGGCCGCACCAACTACGTCTTTGACCTGTCCGACCCCCAAACCAGGGCTGTGCTACCCGGCCGCTACCACTTTGAGCTGGACGGCATGACCGTCGCCGTGCCTGGGCCGTGGGATCTGAGCTGGGAACTGCAGGACCGGTGACGCCTTTCCTGACCTTCCAGGAAGGTGCGTAACGGTGGGTATAGCGAGGTCTGAGCGCCAGGCAAGCTGGCCGGCAGTTGTGGTATACTGTTATAGTCGCAGTCTTTTTCCGGGCGGGCAAGGGGAGATGAAACGTGTGCACTTGATCAAGCTATGGCTGACGGTCACCGTGCTCTGTGCTGGCCTGGCTGCCTGTGCTGTCGAAACATCCGCCGGCCCGTCTCCCGGGATGACGTCTTTGCCGTCCTGGGATCACGTCCTCTTTGTCTGGAACCAGGACGGAGTGGCCGAGTTGTGGACCTTGGATCCGGTCTCCTGCGCGGTGAAGCGGCGGGTCCGGCCCAAACATACAGTCAAGGATCCGGCTCTCTCACCCTCCGGCAAGACCATCGCTTACG
>JBNGDZ010000754.1:0-3486 GCA_049975765.1 Armatimonadota bacterium | reverse complement strand
TGATTCTGCCCCTGATCGCGCCGGCCCTGCTCTCCACGTCGATCATCGTCTTCGCCTTTACCTTCGGCGCATTCGAGGTCCCGGGTGTCCTGGGCGTGCGCTATCCCCGCACGCTGCCGGTGCTCGCGCTGCGCTTCTTCACCGATGCGGATCTGAATGCACGCGCGGAGGCCATGGCGCTCAGCATGATCATCACCGGCATCGTCATGCTCCTGGTGGCCGTGTACATGCGGCTGACCCGACCGGATACGGAGCGGGGCGGACTATGAGGTCGATGGGCCAGGTATCCCCGTTTGCCAGGGGTGATGCACGATGAACAAACGGCCTGCCCTCCGCGTAGCCGCGCACTACGGCGCCCTTGTTGTGCTCGGTCTGGCGCTGGTGCTCCCCTTTCTGGCCTTCGCCGTTAACGCCTTCTCGCGCCAGTGGTTCTACCCGCAGCTCGTGCCCCAAACCTGGAGCCTGGAGGCCTGGCTCAGGATCTTCTCCGCGCGCTCGCGCGTGCCTGAGGCGCTTTGGAACAGCACCGTCATCGCCCTCGCCGTCACCGTCGCGTCCGTCATCATCGGCCTGCCAGCGGCCCGCGCGCTGGGCATGCACCGTTTCCCGGGCAAGCGAGCCTTGGAGTTCCTCATCTTCGTGCCCACCATGGTGCCGCCGCTGGCTGTCGGCATGGGTCTCAGCGTCAACTTCTTGCGGCTAGGCCTGGGGGGAACGCTGCTGGGGGTCGGCCTGGCGCATCTGGTGCCGGTGACGCCGTACGTGGTGCTCACCTTAGCCGGCGTCTTCGCGAATTACGACCCGGCCCACGAGGAGCAAGCCCGTACCCTCGGTGCGGGCCCGTTGGCTGTCTTCTGGCACATCACCCTGCCCGCCATCTTCCCCGGCGTGGCGGTCGCCAGCCTGTTCGCCTTTCTCATATCCTGGAGTCAGTACGTGCTCACCTTCCTCATCGGCCAGGGGCGAATCCTAGCCCTGCCGGTGCTCCTCTTCTCCAGCGCGGCCGGCGGGGACAACGCCAACATTGCGGCCCAGTCGCTGCTCTTCATTGGTCCCGCCGTGCTGATGTTGCTGCTCAGCTCCCGTTACCTATCGGGTGAGCGGGCGGCCGTGCAAGGATTTGGACGCCTATGACCCACGTCGAACTTGAGAACCTGAGACACGTGTATCTGGGCACCGACCAGCCCGCCGTGGACGTCCTGTCGCTCGACATCCCGCCCGGCCGCATCGTGGCCCTGCTGGGCCCCTCCGGCTGCGGTAAGACGACCACGCTGAAGGCTATCGCCGGGCTGCTCCACCCCACATCCGGCGACATCCGCTTCGAAGGCAAGAGTGTGCTCGCCGTGCCCGCCGAGAAGCGTGGCGCCGTCATGGTCTTTCAGGAGCACGCGCTGTTCCCGTACATGACGGTCGAGCAGAACGTCGGCTTCGGGCTGAAGATGCGCGGCGTCGACGGGCGCCTCATCCGGCGGGAGGTGCAGGAGATGCTGGCGCTGGTCCGCCTGCCCGATAGCGGCCCGCGCCGGCCGGATCAGCTCTCCGGAGGCCAGCAGCAGCGGGTGGCGCTGGCCCGGGCTCTCATCACCGAGCCGCGGGTATTGCTGCTCGACGAGCCACTGAGCAACCTGGACGCGCATCTGCGCGACGAGATGCGCGAACTGATCCTGCGCGTGCAACGGGAATTCGAGATCACCACCGTGATGGTCACCCACGATCAGCAGGACGCCTTGCTGCTGGCCGATCGCATCGGTCTGATGTTTGAGGGCGTCCTGCATCAGGTGGGACCCCCGATCGATTTCTACCGGCGTCCGGTGTCGGAACGGGTTGCTCGCTTCTTTGGAGGGGTCAATTTCCTCCCTGCGCGGTGGACGGGTGAAAGAGCAGAGACGATTCTGGGCAGCTTCCGGCTCGACTCACCCCAGGACATCAATGTGCCGCCCGGGCCGGCGATTCTGACCGTCCGGCCGGAGCACATCGAGATCGGTGCCGAGGAAGGGCCCAACACCTGCGTGGGGATCATGCGCGAGTGTATCTACGTGGGGACCCACACTCGCTGCAAGGTCCAGGTTCAGGATCACACCATCGAAGCCACCAGTGGGACAGACTCGCCCGTCACCGCCGGCGAGGGGGGCCAGGTCTCGGTTCATCTGCCCCCGGATCGGATCTGGCTGTTGCCGGACGAAAGGTAGCGAGCGTGAACGCGAAGGACGTGTCAACGCACCTCGCACGACGGCTGCCTCACTTCGAGCCGGCCGGCGACCCCGAGCCGCTTCCTGGCGGGCATCTCAATGTCGTATGGCGCGTGCCGGGCCACCCTCGTTCGGTGATCGTCAAATATGCCCCACCCTATATCGCCGCCCAACCCGAGGTTCCGCTAGATCCGGGCCGCATCGATATCGAAGCGCGCATCCTCCAGGCCTTCGCGCCCGGTGGGATGCTGGAGGACATCGCCAACGCGCGCGTCCGTCCGCCGCACCTGTTTGACTTCGATGCGTCGAATCACGTGATCGTGATGGAGGACGTCGGCGATTGCCCGGACCTCGGCACGTGGCTCCACCAATGGCCTCGCTCAGAGTGTCTGGAAAACGACGTCGGGCACCTACTGGGTCAGTTCATCGGCTCGGTACACGTACAGAGCGCTCACGATCCCCAATTAGCGGAGATGTTCGACAACCCCAGCATTCAGCGAACCCGCCTCGACGTCCAGTACAGGGCCGTCGGCGACCTGTGCCGCAAAGCGGGCCTCCCCGACGCAACGGAGCTCGGGGAACGCGCGGTTGCCTTTGGCGAGCGCCTGCAGGAGCCGGGGACGTGCATCATCATGGGCGATCTGTGGCCCCCTTCGGTGCGGGTGACGTCCAGCGGCCTGCGCCTGATCGACTGGGAGCTGGCCCATTTTGGGCGTCCCGCCCAGGACCTGGGTCACCTGGCAGCGCACCTATGGATGTACGCCCACCGGGCTCCTACGCAAGAGTCTGCGGAGAAGGTGCGTGCCGTGCTGCACCACTTCCTCTGCGCGTATCGGGCCGCGCTTGGCGAGGATCTCTACACGGTCCTGGAGGCGGAGGACCTCAGGGACTGCGCCATCCACTTCGGCTCAGAGGTCCTGGTTCGGACCGTGGGCAGGTTTCAGGACGGATACTTATACGAGGATCTGGAGTTGACGGACGCAGCCGTCCAGGAAGCGGTGGACGCAGCGGCCAGCCATCTGCGCGCACCGCAGGACGTCGCGGCTTTTCGCATCATGCGGGCCGCCCGTCAGGCCCGCATGATGCAGTGACTACTTGGTCCGCAGGAACCGCGTGAACACCTTCTTCGCGATCTCCGAGAACGTGGGGTAGGCGAAGATCGTGTCGGCGAAGGCTGTGATCGGCAGCTCATTCTTCATAGCCAGCGTGATCAACTGAATCCACTCCCCGGCGTGGGCGCCTACGCCATCCGCCCCCAGGATTCTGTCGTCCTCGTCCATTATGACTTTGAGGAAGC
>JBNGDZ010000753.1:2693-3574 GCA_049975765.1 Armatimonadota bacterium | reverse complement strand
GTGCGGGCCCTGGCGCATGCAGGCCTTGGAGGGCAGCCCGCGGTGCTGGTCGGCTCCGAGGACGAGCACGTGCACGCCGTCACGGCCGACGGCCAGACGGTCCTGTGGACGCACAGGTGCCACGTCTCCGAGGAGCGCTACCAGGCGGCGCCGTGGTGGATGATGGGCTTCGCGGCGCCGGTGCTGGAGATCCTGGCTACGGACCTCGACGGCGACGGCGCGGCTGAGGTCATCTGCGGCACCGGTGGCGGCTTCGTGGAGGCGCTGTCGGCCGGCGGCGAGCGTTTGTGGATGCGGGAGTTCTTGTGGGGGCTGCCCAACCATATCATCACGGTCCCCGGGCCCGATGGCGCCACGCACCTTCTGGTGAACGCCACCACCAGCGCCTCGGGCAGCCAGAGCTGGCGCCTGGACGCCGCCGGGGAGATCATCAGCAAGAACGCGCTCGACACCGGCCGTGGCTCCTGGGACTCGACGCTCGTGCAGGCCTGCGAGTTGGTCCAGATCGACGAGGCCGGCACCCCGATGGTGATCGTCGGACGCGGGGGAGCCTTCAACGAGGTGGCGCTGCACGAGGCGGGCACGGGGGAGCGGCGGTGGCGGCACCGGCTCGCGGACGGTGTCACCACCGTTGCCGCCGCGGACCTCGATGGCGACGGCACCGGCGAGGTGCTGGCAGGCTCGGCGTCGGCGTGGCTGTGCGCCTTCGACATCGCCGGCGACCTGCGGTGGGCGACGCTGCTGCCGAACGAGGTGCTGGCGGTCACGGCGGCGGGTGACGTCCTGCTGGTGCAGTGCGCAGACGGCAACGTGTACCGCCTCTCGCTTGCCGGCGAGTTCATCGGCGTCCAGAAGGCCTGCGCGTGCGAGGACGCGGGCGT
>JBNGDZ010000753.1:0-2683 GCA_049975765.1 Armatimonadota bacterium | reverse complement strand
GGACTCGCCGGCGCCGCCGTCCCACCGCAACCACTGGTGCTTCCAGCGCCTCGATGGCAGTGTGCTCATCGGAGACAACAGTGGGGTGCTCGCGCCGCTGAGGATCGGCGCTGAGTAGGTGGGGACCGAGACCCCGGGGTCTGTCGGGCCGACCATGTCTTGAGCCGCTGGCTGTGATGGAATTGTGAGGTCGGCGGCCAGCAGGAGAGGGCCCGCGCACGGACGAATAGGGCGGGCGCAGCAGGTGTGTGCCGCCTCCCACTGGTTCGAGGCCGACTCGGGAGGCGGGTCCGTGCGGGGCGCGTACGAGAGGTGATGAGACGCACAGGACCCATGACATCAACAAGCAGGGGACGCGACCTGAGGTATCGCGGCTGTTACGGCGCGATGCCCGCGTGACGCCGAGGTCGACGACGGGCAGATTCGAGGCGCGTGACCGGCTCAGTCCAGCCAGTCGCAGGGCCGCCACCGGGGTGCCGCCTCAACCGAGGAGTGGACGACGATGATGCCTCGAAGGTGCAGCGTTCTGTTGACCTCTGGCGCGTCGCTGGGCTTTCTGACGCTCCTGCTCGCTACGAGCGCGGTGGTCGTTGTCTCGCCGCAGGCGGCGCACGGTCAGGGCCTGACCATGCGAGACGTGCCCCTCTTCCCCCTCAAGCCCCCGCCGGCGCGGATCATGATGCCTCCGAGGGTCGAGGGTATCTCCAATACCATCCCCGGTGTGCCGGAGTACACGTGGTGGTATGGCTGCTCGCCGACGGCCGCCGGCATGATCATCGGGTGGTGGGACGGCCAGCCCGGCCGTGGCAGGCTCTTCGACGGCGACGGGACGCAGTGGTTCGGCGACCTCACCTCCGGGACCAGGCGCATGGTCGCCAGCCAGCAGCACCATGATGCCGGTCAGGCTCTGGGCCTGACCTATGGGTCGTACCTGAACCACACCGCGAACTGTATCGCCGATTTCTTCCAGACGCACAACGGGGGCACCTCGCGCTCCGACATGGCTCCCGGCCTTGTTGACTTCTGTGCGTGGGATGACCCGACCACAGCCAGCGACGAGAGCTGCACGGCGACGGCGACCACCTACTACACCTCCAGCGGCTGGACCTACCAGGACTACTGCGACGAGATCGACGCCGGGCGGCCGGTGCATCTGGGGCTGACCTCCACCGCCGGCGGTCACTCCGTGACTGGCATTGGGTACGACAACACCGGTGGCAAGCAGGAGTACCTCGCCTGGACGACCTGGAGCGGATGGCCGGTCGTGTCGTGGGGATGGACCGGGGAGAGCCAGAGCGGCTACAACTTCTCGGTCTACGCCGGGACCTACCTGCAGGTGGACGAGGACGTCACCGGGCCGGTGGTTGCCGCCACATATCCCGCTGACGGCACGCACACGACCCTGGACACGATACAGGTCAGCGGCTCCGCCGCCTCGGTGTGCCCTATCGACATCGTTGAGGTGCGGGTCAATGGCGGTGGGTGGCAACTGGCGACCGGCACCGACCCCTGGTACCACACGGTTGCCCTGCAGATGGGCAGCAACCTCATTGAGGCCCGCACCAAGGATGATCAGGACACCTGGTCGGACGTGGACTCGCTCACCGTGCAGAGAGACCCCCGGGTCGAGAAGTCGTGGGCATTCCTGGTGTACCTGGACGGCGACAACAACCTCGAGGACGCCGCGATAGACGACCTCAACGAGATGGAGGTCGTCGGCTCCACGCCTGACGCCCATATCCTCGTGCAGTGCGACCGGATCAGCGGCTATGACACCAGCAACGGCGATTGGACCGAGTGCCGCCGCTACTACGTGGAGCAGGACAGCGACATTGCCACCATCAACTCCACCATGCTGCAGTCGCTGGGCGAGGTCAACATGGGCGACCCGGCGACCCTGCAGGGCTTCATCGAGTGGGCTGTAGCGCAGTACCCGGCCCAGAGGTACGCCGTCGTGCTGTGGAACCATGGCGGCGGCTGGCGCATTCGGGACAAGGGCCGCGAGCGCCAGGTCTGCTGGGACGACACCGACGGCGACGTTCTGTACACCAAGGAGATCCGGGCGGCCCTGGAGGGCGCTGGAGCGCCGCTGGCGATGCTGGGCTTCGACGTGTGCCTGGGCGGGATGATCGAGCCGGCCTATGAGGTGGCGGCGACGGGCCTGGTCTCGGCGATGGCTGCCTCGCCCGCCTCTGAGCCCTGGGACGGATGGCCCTACAACACGATCCTGGCCGACCTGGTGGCCGCGCCGACCATGACGGGCCTGGACCTGGCGGACGTCGTCGTGACACGCTACGGGCAGCACTTCTCAGACTACACCATGTCAGCCTACGACCTCTCGCGGATGCCCGCCGCCGCCAGCGCGGTCAGCGATCTGGCGCACGAGGTGCTGGTTGACAACACGGAGTGGACGACTGCCCGCACCTGTCAGCTCGCCGCGCAGCAGTACGAGACCCACTACCGTGACCTGCGGGGCTTCGCCGAGAACATGAGCGTGGCCGCGCACAATCCGGCGATCCGGACCGCCGCGCAGGACGCCGCGAGCGCTTTGGGGCTGCTCGTGAGCTCCTACCATTCGGGAACGTACTACCCCGACGGCCGCGGCGTCTCGTGCAGCCTTCCCGCGCCCGAGGACGCGCCGGAGAGCGGCTATGACGGCCAGGCGCTGTCCTGGTGCCAGGAC
>JBNGDZ010000752.1:0-3773 GCA_049975765.1 Armatimonadota bacterium | reverse complement strand
GCTACGACGTGGGCGCGAAGTACGGCCTGCTCATCGCACAGCTGGCGCTCTCCCTCAGCGGTCGGGACCGCGAGTACGTCCTCGCCCGGCTGGTGGAGCTCCTCGCCACGCGGAAGATGGGGAGGGACGCATGACCAGCCCCCTCATCGAGATCATCACCTCGCCCAATCCAGAGGTTCGCGACCGCTCGCTGGACGCCTTCTGCCGCCGTGCCTCCCGCCGGGAGCTGCTGGCGGAATGCGAGGCCCTGGAACGCTTCCGCCGCGCCAGCGGCAATCTCTACGAGCGCGTGCGCGCTCTCTTTTTCCTCTACGCCATCCACCGCTTCCACCTCCCGCAGAAGCTCGGTCGCACCGGAGAGAGCCTCATCCCCTACGATGGCTACACGCACCTGCTCCAGCGCCGCTTCGAGGAAGCCATCGACATCTTCCTGGGGGTGCAGGCGCGTGAGGGCCCCAGCGATGGGATCTCCAGTGCCCTGGCGCAGGCCTACCACCGGCTGGGCTTCCAGACGCTGGCCGATCAGGTGCGGCGCAGCGTGCGGTCGGCCCCCGGCAACCAGTGGATGTTCCGCACCGGGCATCCGGCCGATCAGCCCTTGCGCGTGCGCCCTGAGCTGCTGGAGAGGACCCCCTCCGGCCTGGCGCCCATCCTGCACGAGGCGACGCCCGTGCGCATGGACCCCAGCCACAGCGGCTGGAGCGACATCTTCTTCCTGGGCATGGACTTCCCCGAGGGCGCGCGGGTGCTCAACGTCTCCATCGATCTGGCGGTGCATGAACGAAGTCCAGGGGCCTCTGGTCACGGGCGAAGTCCAGGGACCTCTGGTCACGGACGTGACCCGGCGCCCAAACCGCCGGTGGAGGCCTTCTTCCGCGTCATTGACGAGCCGGTGCTGCGGTTGGCCAGCGTCGATCTCAGGACGAGGGCCGAGATCACCACGCTGCGCGAGGTCTTCGATTTCGCCCGCGACTACCTGGGGTTGCTCAAGGCCGCCATCATCGCCGCCGGTATCGTCCCGCCGGGCATGGAGGGCGCGGGCCAGCCGCTGGCGGATCTGCTGGCGCGCCTGGTGGGGCCGGGGAACGGCCTGGAGATCGTCAGCCGCGTCAACGGCATCCCCAAGGGGTCGCGGTTGGCCGTCTCCACGAGCTTGCTGGCCTCCCTCATCGCCGTCTGTATGCGGGCGACGGGCCAGACCCGGTCGCTCACCGGCACGCTGGCGGAGCACGAGCGGCGTCTGGTCGCCGCGCGCGCCATCCTGGGCGAGTGGCTCGCTGGCTCCGGCGGCGGCTGGCAGGATTCCGGCGGCCTCTGGCCGGGGATCAAGCTCATCACCGGGGTGCAGCCCGGCCCCGACGACCCCGAGTACGGCGTGAGCCGAGGGCGGTTGCTGCCCGCGCACCACGTCCTCGGCCCCGACGAGGTCTCCCCGGCCTCGCGCCAGCGCTTGCAGGAGAGCGTCATCCTCTTCCACGGCGGCATGGCGCAGGACGTCGGCCCCATCCTGGAGATGGTGACGGAGAAGTACCTGCTGCGCTCCGAGGAGGAATGGCAAGCGCGCCTGCGAGCTTACGACATCTTCGACGAGATTGTGGCGCTGCTGCGCGCGGGCGATATCGAGGGCATCGGCGACGCCACCTCCCGCAACTTCTTCGACCCCATTACGACCATCATCCCCTGGGCCACGAACTACTACACCGAGCGGCTCATCGCCCGGGTCAAGGCGGCCTTCGGCGAGCACTACTGGGGCTTCTGGATGCTGGGAGGCATGTCGGGCGGCGGGATGGGCTTCTACGTCCATCCGGCCTACAGGCAGGAGGCCCAGGCACAGCTGCTGGAGATCATGCGCGCCACCAAGCGGGAGCTGGAGCACGCGCTGCCCTTCGGCATGGAACCGGTGGTCTACGACTTCGCCATCAACCCTCACGGCTCCTTCGCCCGCCTGCGGAGGGGCGACGACGCGCTCATGCCGCCCGGCTACTACACCCTCACCGTGCCCGAGCTGCTGCAACGGGATGTCAACGCCCTCTCGCCGCTGCGGCGGGCGGAGCTCGACCGCTTCGGCGCGGCCTGCCGCACGCGCCCCGAGCTGGCCGGGATGGTGCAGACGCTCTTCGACCGCATCATGCCCCAGCTGGGCGAGGGCGACGATGGTCGAAGGTCCGAAGGGGAGGGGTCCAACGCCCGGCGGCTGCAGGCGCTGCTGGACGATCTGGGCTTCGATCCCGTGCAGCACGAGCAGATCCGCGACGACCTGCGCAGCGGGCGCATCGGCCTGGCGCAGAACCGGCTGCCCGCCAGCACCGAGATCCGCGACGTGCAGCCCGGCGACGTGGAGGATTTCCGCGACCTGACCGCCCTCGATGACCTGGAGGCGCTGGGGCTGGAGGCGCTGCGCAACGGCGAGGCCGCCGTGGTGACGTTGGCGGCGGGCGTGGGCAGCCGGTGGACCCACGGCGCGGGCGTCGTCAAGGCTCTGCACCCCTTCTGCAAGCTCGATGGGGCGCACCGTTCCTTCATCGAGACCCATCTGGCGAAGAGCCGCCGCGTCGGGCGGCTGGCGGGCAGGACGCTGCTCCACCTTCTCACCACCAGCTACCTGACCCACGCGCCCATCGAGACGTACCTGGGGATGCACACCGACGGGGAGGGCCGCCCCTACGGTTATCCGGGCCAGGTGCTGCTCTCGCCCGGACGCACGGTGGGGCTGCGCTTCGTGCCCATGGCCCGCGATCTGCGCTTCGCCTGGGAGGAGATGCCCCAGCAGCTGCTGGACGAGCAGGCGCAGAAGGTGCTGGAGAGCCTGCACGCGGCGCTCATCGCCTGGGCCGAAGCCATGGGCGAAGGGACCGACTACACCGACAACCTGCCCTTGCAGTGTTTGCACCCCGTGGGGCACTGGTACGAGATCCCCAACCTGCTGAAGAACGGCGTGCTGGCGGGCTTGCTGGAGAGGCGCCCGCAGCTCAAGTATCTGATGATGCACAACATCGACACCGTGGGCACCGACCTGAATCCGGCGTTGCTGGGCGGGCACATCCGCTCCGGCGCCACCATGTCCGTCGAGGTCATCACCCGCCGGGTCGAGGATCGGGGCGGCGGCCTGGCCCGCGTCGACGGCGACCTGCGCCTCATCGAGGGGCTGGCTCTGCCCCACGAGGAGGACGAGTTTCGCCTCACCTACTACAACACCAACACCTTCTGGTTCTCCATCGACCGGCTGCTGGAGGTCTTCGGCCTCAACCGCGACCACCTGCGCGAGGCCGGTCGCGTGGCGGAGGCGGTGCGGGCGCTGGGGGCGCGGATGCCCACCTACATCACGCTGAAGGACGTGAAGAAGCGGTGGGGTCACGGGCAGGAGGACATCTACCCGGTGGCGCAGTTCGAGAAGCTCTGGGGCGACATGACCGCGCTGCCGGAGATGGCCTGCCGCTACGTCGTCGTCCCGAGGATGCGGGGGCAGCAGCTCAAGGAGCAGGCCCAGCTCGACGGCTGGCTGCGCGACGGCTCGGCAGCGTACGTGGAAGCGCTGTGCGCGTTCGAACGTTCGAACGTGTGAACGTGTGAATGTTCGAACGATGGAGAAATCTATGCCCTCAACAAAAATGCTCCCCGCCCCCGACAAAACGCTCCCAACTCCCGACAAAAATGCTCCCAGCCCCAGTCCCGGGGGCGGCACTAGCGTGAACAACCTTTTGGACGCAGATTTACGCAGATATTCATACGCAGATTTTTTTTTGGTTACACATTGGATTTGTCTAAGATGTTTG
>JBNGDZ010000751.1:0-3898 GCA_049975765.1 Armatimonadota bacterium | reverse complement strand
AAGTCGAGCCTCTGCCTGCAGACCGTGCTGACCAGCGCGCTCGACAGCGCGAGAGGAGGCAATGAGGGTGACGACCTGACTCAATGCCTACTGCGGCGAGCCCGGCACGGGTGTGCCCGGCGAAGAGCCCGGACCTTGGGAGGGCACGCTGCAGGGCGCCCTTTACTCCTGGATCGAGGGCGGCGGTGGTGGCATTCCTGAACCGGACACCGGCGACTTGCTGGGGGTCACAGAAGTGCTGACCGTCCAATGGGAAGGCGGAGTGGAAGCACAGTTCGGCTGGCGTCGCCTGGCATTCGATCCGCCAGTGACTATCCCGCAAGATGTCGTGGCAGTGGTGGCCGCGTTGTGGGGGAGCGAGAATCAGGAGACGCCAGGATGGTTCCCCGTGGTCCGCGCCGACGAGCTGACAGGCACCAGCTACAGCGACTCGGAGAGCCACACCTACCCGAACTGGCCGGACCCGGCCACCTTCCAGGTCGATGCCGATGTGTGCTACTGCATCTACTGCGAGACCGCCGAGGGCTACAACATCGGCCACACCTGCGAGGGCAGCAGCGATGGGCTCTTGAACATCTTTCGTGGGACGCTGATGCCGCCGTCCGTGAGCCTCTCCAGCACGGTGCAAGTGGGCGAGGCGATCCGAACTGGTGTGGCCTTGCTGAGCCAAGTCGGTGTCCAGGAAGCCATGCGTCTGGGCCTCCACTTGAAGAGCGAGATCGCAGTGGCTGATGACATCGGCAGCGTGCTCTACACTGACAGCCCTGAGACGGGACATTGCTACGGCCGCTTCATCAGCGAGGAGGCTGCCGGCGGCCGCTTTGTGTGTGAGGAAGGCGAGGAGGCTTGAGCCGCCCGAGCGCGCCCACCAGGCCGGTGACGATCCGCGCGCATGGGCCATGATGACAGTGAGCGGCAGGCAGACGCGACGGGAGGGATGACGATGACCAGGCGACAGTACTATGGCGCGCTGATCGTGCTGGCCGTGAGCGGGCTGGCGGGAGGTGCCTTGGGCAGTTGGCTGATGCCTGGGCGGGCAGCCTGGGCGCAGGAGGACGGGAGGATGACTGAGCCCCGGACCATGGCGGAAGTGGGTGCGGCGAAGGAGGTCCGGGCCGAGCGATTCGTGCTGGTGGATGGCGTCGGCCATGAGCGTGCATTACTGACGACTTCTCTGGTGGGCCACGCGGGGCCGGCACTGTCATTCTGGGATCGGGACGGGAATGTGTCAGCAATTCTCGGTGTGGTCGATCCGCAGCCGGTGCCATCCGAGCTGGAGCTGGCTCCCGACGAGGAGGCCAAATTGCGAGACTCGATGAGGTTGATCGGCGGCGTACCCGGTCCCCGCCTCCGCTTCTACGACACAGCGGATGAGACAGGGATGGCTCTTCGAATGATACTTAAGTCTGAAGGCCTGATTGTCACTGATGGCAATGGGGTGGCACGCATCGCGCTGAGTATTTTCAACGGCGACCCCGGCCTGCGGCTCGCCGATCGGCGAGGCTTTGACCGGGTACAACTGCAGACTGTCGCTGGCGAGCCGACACTGGCGCTTAGGGACGCGGCAGGTCTGCGCCGGGTAGTGTTGGGCAGCATGAAGACCGAGGACCCCCGGACCGGCGCGACTATCGCGTACCCCATCTCCACCATCACGCTGCTCGGAGAGACCGGACACGTCCGCTGGCAGGCACCGTAATCCTGCCGGGAAGCCCTCAGTGCTTGGAAGTTGTCGGCAGGGCTGAGGGGCCCACAGTCGTCACGCGATGGTTTCGCCGCCAAGCCGTGGGGGTAGACGGGCGAGTTCCGACGGCGCCAGCAGAGATTGGACTGGAGGCTGTGCCACGACTGAGGCCGAGGTGGTCACGGAGGTAGTGGCGATCATCCTGGAGTGCACAGACATCGAAGAGCGCTGTCTACGTGGCAGCAAACGTGCGGATGAGGCGGAGCAGCAGGAGGACGCAGCGCCCGATGAAGAATGCCCTGAGGATGATGCGTGAGCCCTCTCCTGCGTCTCCCTGCGCGCGAGGATCCGAGGACGACGCAGGCCAGCCCCGACCGCGCCACCAGGGCGCGAGGAGGGGCGGCTCTCGTGTCGGTCACAATCGAGGTGCGGGGGGCCGCGCTCCCAGGGCGCCAGCGGGGGCGATCCGACGAACTACTTGAGATTATACTTGACATGCCTGCCAACCTGTTATATACTTGAGTTACTGTTGCAGTAAGTCAAGTAGAGCAGGGAGGCGGGCAGCGATGAGCAAACGGGCGCAGGAGGCGCTCTCGATGGAGGAACTGGAGGCGCTGCTCGACGCGATCAACACCCGCAGCCCCAGCGGCAAGCGGAACCTGGCGCTGCTCACGCTCATGGCCGACACCGGCCTGCGGATCGGCGAGGCGCTGGCGCTGGAGACCCGCGACCTCGTGACCGAGGCCGGGCAGATCATGGAGGTGAAGGTCCGCAACGGCAAGGGCGGCAAGTCCGCGAACGTGGCAGTGGGCCGGCGGGCGGCGGCGCGCCTGGCGGCGTGGCTGGAGGCCCGCGAGGCCCTAGGGATCGGCGCCGGCCCCATCTTCTGCACGATCAGCAAGGGCAAGCGGGTTCACCCCAAGCGAGGGGAGAAGGCGTTCAACGGCAGCGAACTGACAGAAACTGAGCTGACCCCTGGCAAGCCCATCTCCGCGAACTACGTGCGACAGGTGCTGAGGCGCCTGGCGGACCGGACAGGGATCGAGACCCGCGTGACGCCGCACACGCTCAGGCACACGTTCGCAACGCACCTCCTGCGCAAGACCGGGAACCTCAAGCTGGTGCAGCAGGCCCTCCGGCACTCCGACGTGAGCACGACCGCGCGCATCTACTCGCACCTCACGGACAACGACGTGGCGGAGGCGGTGCGGGCACTGCGAGAGGATCACGGACAGGAGGCACACGGCGAAGCCGAAAAGCTTGCCGCCGGTGTGCTGGCGGCACTGGCGGCACTGCCGGACGAAGCGCGCGAGGCCCTGCTGCGAATGACTGGCGAGGGAGAGGATAGCCCCTGAAGAAGCTGGCCCTGGTGATCGGCGAGGCCGTGGTCCGCCTCGCCCAGCGGGATCGACTTGAGGGCCGGGTGACGCTCTGAGGGTCGAGCACGAGAGACACGAGGGGCGCCGGCCCTCAAGTCGATCGACGCCCCTCCCAGTGAGGTGGAGACCTTAGAGGGGCGAGCCACACACCAGGCGGGGGGAGACCTGGTGCGCACCCGCCCCTCAAAAGGCCTTCGCCAGGCGCTGCCGGCAGACCTGCCCGCGCAGGAAGGGCCGGCCGCATCGAATGCCCGACGCGGGCGCGAGATCGCCTCAGAATCCGCCGCTCGAATCTCTGCGACCCTCTTACCCGCCCGGACCACAGAAATCGCTCTACGGGCCGCACAGCGCGTTCGCCCCTCCGAGCACGCCCGAACCTGCTCACATCACGTTCAAGCCGGGCCTCCGAATGTGACGCCCTTCTCCGGGCGGAGGATACCAAATCCTGGGTGTCTTATGCACGCCAGGCCGCCCGAGCTGGCGCCGATCCCGACGAGCTGGGCGCCGGCAGTGGGCATGATCTCCCGGGGACTGGTAAACGGCCCCTGGGCACCGGCCTCCAGGGGGCCGCCGGGCCGATCCGCGGCGCCGGCGAGCCCCCCTGCGCGCCCGGTCACGGCGCCCGCGAGGGACCCCACCCCGGTGGGGGAGGGGGTAGTTCGAAGGTCCCCCTCAACACCGTGGAGGGGGGATGTGACTTGGCTAGCGGTATTCTCAGAAATTTTTTTGGGGGTTCTGGTGGGGAGGGGAGGTGGGGAGGCCAGCGGTCAGGGAATGGTGTTTGTTTGCGCGAGGATGGCTGCTGTTGCGATTCTGCGGTGGGTCATAGGGGTAGTGT
>JBNGDZ010000750.1:0-4085 GCA_049975765.1 Armatimonadota bacterium | reverse complement strand
CATCGGCGTCGTCATCTTGATCAACGCGGTGATCGGCTTCGTGACGGAGCTCCGCGCCGTGCGGTCGATGGAGGCGCTCCAGGAGCTGACCCGCGTCGACTCGAAGGTCCTGCGCGAGGGGCAGGTGCAGGAGGTGCGGGCCGAGGAGATCGTCCCCGGGGACGTGGTGCTGGTGGACGGCGGGGACGTGGTCACGGCAGATCTGCGGCTCTTCGAGGCCTCCAAGCTGCAGGCGAACGAGTCGGCGCTGACGGGCGAGTCGGTGCCGGTGGGCAAGCAGACCGACCCCGTCGACGAGGATATCACGCTGGCCGAGCGGGCCAGCATGCTCTTCAAGGGAACCGCGGTCACCCGCGGGTCCGGCAAGGGCGTCGTCGTCGCCACCGGCATGGAGACGGAGCTGGGGAACATCTCCTCCCTCGTCGAGGCGGCGGAGGAGCAGGTCACACCGCTCCAGAGGCGGCTGAGCCAGCTGGGACGGCGCCTTATCTGGGTGACGCTGGGCGTCGCGGGCCTGGTCACCGCGCTGGGCGTGGTGAGAGGGAGGGATCTGTTCCTGATGATCCGCTCCGGGATCGCGCTGGCGGTGGCGAGCGTGCCGGAGGGGTTGCCCATCGTGGCGACCGTCGCGCTGGCGCGGGGCATGTGGCGCATGGCGCGGCGGAACGCGGTGGTCAACCGGCTCTCGGCGGTGGAGACGCTGGGATCGACGAACGTGATTCTCACGGACAAGACGGGCACCCTGACGGAGAACCGCATGACGGTGACCGAGGTGCTGGTCCCCTCTGCCGACGATACTGCCGCCGACATCGAGGTCAGCGGCGAGGGGCTCGAGCTGGAGGGCTCCTTCAGCCGGGACGGCCAGGCGGTCGATCCGGCCGAGCACGAGGTGCTGCGCCGCTCGCTCCAGGTGGGCGTGCTCTGCAACAACGCGGCCCTGCAGAGAAACGGGCCGGATGAGGACCCCTCGTCGGTCGGCGAGCCCACGGAGGTGGCGCTGCTGGTGGCCGGGGCGAAGGCCGGCATGGCGCGTGACGCGCTCACCGACGAGATGCCCGAGGTCCGGGAGGTGGCGTTCGACTCCGAGGTCAAGATGATGGCCACCTTCCACGAACAGCGGGACGGGGGCGATGGCTATTTCGTGGCCGTCAAGGGCGCGCTGGAACCGGTCATCAACGCGTCGACCCACGTGCTGACCGAGGACGGAGAGCGGGAGCTGACGGACGAGGTGCGGCAGGC
Source organism: Armatimonadota bacterium (assembly GCA_049975765.1). GTDB lineage: Bacteria > Armatimonadota > Zipacnadia > Zipacnadales > UBA5352 > JAYENL01. Next base: position 2,846 of record JBNGDZ010000750.1, on the reverse strand, counting down.
GTGGATTGAGCGGAATGAGAAGCTGGCGGAGCGGGGGCTGCGCGTCATCGCCACGGCGAGCAGGAGCGCTGACTCGGAAGACGAGGATCCCTACCACGACCTCACGTTCCTCGGTTTCCAGGCGATGCTCGACCCCCCGCGGGAGGACGTGCGCGACGCGATCAAGGCCGCGCAGAGTGCCGGGCTGCGCATCGTGATGGTGACCGGCGACCAGCCGGCCACGGCGCGGAACGTGGCCCACGCCGTCGGACTCGTGGAGGACGCCGACGCCGAGGTGATCCACGGCGGAGACGTGGGCGACCTGAAGGACCTGAGCGAGGAGGAACGAGAGCGGGTGCTGCGGGCGCCGATCTTCGCCCGGGTCAGCCCGGAGCAGAAGCTCGACCTGATCGCGCTCCACCAGGAGAGCGGCGCCATCGTGGCGATGACGGGCGACGGCGTGAACGACGCCCCGGCGCTGAAGAAGGCGGAGATCGGCGTGGCGATGGGGCAGCGGGGCACGCAGGTGGCGAAAGAGGCGGCCGACATGGTGCTCAAGGACGACCGCTTCTCCACCATCGTGGCGGCGATCCAGCAGGGACGCACGATCTTCAACAACATCCGCAAGTTCGTGCTCTACCTGCTCTCGTGCAACGTCGCGGAGATCATCGTCGTCGGGCTCGCCTCGCTGGTGGACGCGCCGCTGCCGATCCTGCCGCTCCAGATCCTGTTCCTCAACCTGGTGACCGACGTCTTCCCGGCGCTGGCGCTGGGGGTGGGGAAGGGGGACCCCCACATCATGGAGCGGCCGCCGCGGGATCCGGAGGAGCGGGTGCTGATGCGCCAGCACTGGATGGGCATCGTTGGCTACAGCTCGGTGATCAGCGCCGGGGTGCTCGGCGCGCTGGCCATCGCCATGGTGCGGATGGGGATGAGCGAGGCCCGCGGGGTGACGATCTCGTTCCTGACCCTGGCGTTCGCCCAGCTGTGGCACGTGTTCAACATGCGCGACCACGACACGGGCGTCATCCACAACGACGTGGTGGAGAACCCCTGGGTCTGGGGGGCGCTGGCCCTCTGCACGGGGCTGCTGCTCCTGGCGGTCTACGTGCCGGGCATCGCCAACCTGCTTCAGGTGGAGCGTCCGGGCGCCGACGGGTGGATGCTGATTATCGGCATGAGCCTGATCCCGTGGTTCGCAGGTCTGGTGATCAAGGCCGTCGACGGGATGCAGATTACGACTTAGTGAGGCGAAGACCCTAAAGGTTTCGGCGAAGGTTTCTTGAATGAGGCAGCGCTTGTCACGAGAAGGTGACACGTGACTCGAGGATATTCGCGAAAACCTTTAGGGTCTCTAGTGGATGAGGAGGAGACACAACTTGCTACTATCGCGATCCGAGCTTGAGGAGTTGACGCGTTCGTACGACGAATGGCACGTCTCGATCACCATGCCCACGCGGAAGGCGGGCGACGAGGTTCTGGAGAACCCGGTGCGCTTCCGGAACCTGCTCGACCGGGCGGAGGAGGAGCTGGTCGAAGGAGGGATGCGGCGCCCGGAGGCGGAGGCGCTGCTGAGCCCGGCGCGGCCGCTGGTGGAGGACGAGCTGTTCTGGCAACGCCAGGGCGATGGGCTGGCCGTCTTCCTCGCCGAGGGGCTGGCGCGCAAGTACCGGCTGCCCCTCGACTTTGACGAGCTGGTGGTGGTCAGCGACCGCTTCCACGTCAAGCCGCTGCTGCAGGTGCTGAGCAACAACGGCCGCTTCTACGTGCTGGCCATGAGCCAGCACGAGACCCGGCTCCTTCAGGGCACCCGCCACCGCATCGGCGAGATCGACCTGGACGACCGGGAGCAGGTGCCGCGCTCTATCGTCGAGGTCCTGAGGTGGGAGGACCCGGAGATGCGGCTCCAGCACGCCACCGGCGCCGAGGCCACGCTCCATCAGGGCGTGACGGCCATCTTCCACGGCCACGGGGTGGCCAGCCAGGACGATCCGAAGGAGAAGATCCTGCGCTACTTCCACCGCCTCGACGAGGGGATCAGCGAGCTGCTGGCGGACGACGACGCGCCCCTCGTCGTGGTGGCGGACGACTTCCTGATCCCCCTCTACCGGGCGGCGAACAGTTACCCGCACCTCGCCCCGGAGGGGGTGGGCGTGCAGCCGTCGCAGCTGAGCGGCGAGGCGCTCCACCAGCGCGCCTGGTCGATCGTCCACCCGCTGTTCGAGCAGGCCGAGGAGCGGGCGCGGGACGTGTACGAACACCTGCGGGGGACGGAGAGCGACCGGGTCTCGAACGCGGTCGAGGAGATCGTGCCGGCGGCGGTCTACGAGCGGGTCGAGGGCCTCTTCGTCGCTGCCGACGAGGAGCGGTGGGGCACGTTCGACCGCGAGACGGGCGAGGTGGCGCTCCACGACGAGCAGCAGCCGGGGGACCGGGACCTGCTCGACGTGGCCGCGGTGCACACGATGCTGAACGAGGGGTGGCTCTTCGTGGTCGACCGGGAGGAGGTGCCGGACGCGGGCCCGGCGGCCGCGATCTTGCGGTACTGAGGACGCGCCAACCATCCCGAGCGAATGAGTAGCGCCAGCGTGCTCTGAGGGGATCGCCAGATCCCCGCCCCTGGAGCGGACCTGACGATGTGGTCCGAGTGGGAAGATGTAGCCCGGGTGGTGAGCAGGGCTGGATCTGACGATCCATCCCGAGCGAAAGAGTAGCGCCAACCAGCTCTGAGGGGCTCGCCAGATCCCCGCCTTTGGAGTGGACCTGACGATCCGCACCGAGGGGGAAGATGTAGGCCGGGTGAGGGGCGGGGATGGATCTGACGATCCATCCCGAGCGAATGAGTAGCGCCAACCAGCTATGAGGGG
>JBNGDZ010000749.1:0-4117 GCA_049975765.1 Armatimonadota bacterium | reverse complement strand
GTCACGCTCCGCGCCGGCTCCTCACTGACCGCGCCACCCTGGCCGACGAGGGACGGGCGATGCACGGGCTCTTCCCCGCCGTTGCGGAGAGCGTGGAGGAGGCGGTGCTCAACTCTCTCTGGAGGGCTGAGACCGTCGTCGGGCGCGATGGCCACACCCGTTATGCTCTGCCGCTGGACGAAGTGGCCCGGCTCGTCGACGCCCATGGTCTGCGGTGACGGAGGTGACAGATGACCCATCGACCGGACGTAGGTATCTCCACCGCCGCTTTCTACCCCGGGTATCTGACGGAGGATGCGCTGACCGCCATTGCGCGGCTTGGCTTCCGTGTGGTTGAGATCTTCCTCCAGGCGGAGGAAGAGTATACGCCAGGCTTCGGGGCCGTCCTCCAGCAGCGCTGCCGCGAGTTGGGTCTCGAGGTCCACTCCCTCCACCTCTACGCGACCTACTTCGACCTCTGGGCGCCCTATCCGCGGATGACCCGGGAGGTGCGCGCCCGCTTCCGCCGCCTGCTGGAGGTCGCCGCGATGGTCGATGCCGAGGCCCTCACCTGGCACGGGCTCCGCTACGGGTTGAAGAATCCCCGGCTGATCGACGCTTTCTTCGAGAGTGCCATCTGGGCCGGCGAGGAGGCCCGGGCCGCCGGGGTCACCCTCTGCATCGAGAACGTCAGCTGGTGCTACCTCCGTACGCCGGAGCAGGTGCGGGCGATCCGCGATGCCGATCTCCCGGTGGCCTTCACCTTCGATTCCTTTCAGGCCTGCGAGAGTGACGTTGAGCCTGCCATTCTCGTCCGTGCGATGCAGGATCGTCTCATCACGGTTCACCTTTCCGACTATCGGGCCGATGGCCCGCGCCACTTGCCGCCCGGGGAGGGGGACCTGGATTGGCCCGCACTCCTGCGGGCGCTCCGGGCCGCCGACTACGCTGGACCGCTCATCCTGGAGCCTGCGCACGTCACGGCACTCGATGTGCTCGTGGAGGCTCGCCGCTTCATCCATCATCTGTGGGCCCATGTGGAAGTGGGAGCAGATCGAACCGCAGGCTGAGCAGGTCTGCAGGCTGTGCGGCACGCGTTCTCGGCTCATCGCCGGACAGCTCAGTCTCTGTTTGGACTGCATCCGCGAGCAGCCCGAAAAGGCGCTTGCCATCGCCGCCGAGGCGCACGCCGCCGCTCGACGCCTGTTCGACCTGCCCGAGCGTCCGCCGCGGGCCGAGGATGGCCGGCGCTGTGGGTTGTGCGTCCAGGATTGCGTCATCGGGGAGGATGAGCGTGGGTTCTGCGGGCTGCGCGAGGTGCGCGATGGGAGGCTCCACCACCTGGCTGGCACTGCCGACCGCGGCCTGCTCCATTGGTACCGGGACAACCTGCCTACCAACTGCGTCGCCGACCCGGTCTGCGCCGGCCACGCCCGGCGCGGCAGGCACAACCTGGCCGTCTTCTACGCCTCCTGTACGATCGACTGCCTCTTCTGCCAGAACTACCACTTTCGCGAGGTCGATCCGGCGGAGTCCGACACTCTTTCCGCCGAGGGCTTGGCCGTCGAGGCGAATGAGCGCACCTATTGCGTCTGCTTCTTCGGTGGGGACCCGGCGAGCCAGATGCCCCACGCCCTGGCCGCTGGCCGCTGCCTGGCCGAACGGGGCATCGTCGTCTGCTGGGAGACGAACGGCACTGTCTGTCCCAACTTGATGGATCGGGCGCTCGATCTGGCGTTGGAGACCGGCGGCTGCGTCAAGTTCGATCTCAAGGCCCATGATGACACCCTCCACCGGGTGCTGACGAGCGCCAGCAATCGCCATACGTTGAAGAACGTCGCCCGTGCAGCCGCCCGCTTCGACGAGCGCCCCGAGCCGCCGCCAGTCGTCGTCAGCACCCTCCTGGTGCCTGGGTACGTCGACGCGGACGAGGTGAGCCGTGTCGCTCGCTTCATCGCCGAGCAGCACCCGTCCATTCCCTATGTGCTGCTCGGTTTCGCACCTCACTTCCTCTTTCCCGATCTGCCCCGCACGTCGGTGCGCCACGCCGAGGCGGCGGAGGCCGCAGCCCGCGAGGCGGGGCTGCAGACGGTTCGCGTCGGTAACCGTCACCTCCTCTCCCGTGCCTACTGACCCCGAATGGTCGATGTCTTTCCCCCGTTCGTTGCTGGACAAACGGGGGTAAAGCTCCTATAATGCCTCGCTGGAGTTCTTCAATGCGTTGTCCTGAATGCAAAAGCGAGATACCGGCCGCCGTCTCCCTCTGTCCAGAGTGCGGCGGAGCCGTGGAGGAGACCCAGCCCTCGCGCGCCCTCATGGCCCCGGATGCGGAGGACGGACCCTCTGAGACCGAGTCCGCTGGCACGGGCCGGAGTCTGCGCCCCGTGCTCCTGTGGGGCGCCACGCTCCTCGTCCTGCTCCTCGTCAGCATCGGTGGTGGCGTCTACTTCGGTATGCGTCAGGGAGAGGCGGAGCGGCTGCAGCGCATCGACCAGGAGGCGGAGCAGCATTATCAAACCGGTCTGGAGCGGCTCGATGAGGGGAGGTACGAGTTGGCCCGGTCCGAGTTTGAGTACGCCCTCCAGCTCGACCCCGATCATCCCCTCGCCAGGCAGGGTATCGCCGAGGCTGAGGCCGCGTTGCGGGTGGATCCCACGCCCACGCCGACCGGAGAACCGGAGGAGCCCATCACCGATCAGCTCTTTCGGCACGCCCAGGCCCACTATGAGGCCGGACGCTGGCAGGACGCCGCCGCTGCGCTGACCTCGCTCCACCAGCTCGATCCCGATTACGAGGTGGAACAGGTGGAGGAAATGCTTTTCGAGAGCCGTTACCATGCCGGGATGGAGCTGCTGGAGGAGGATGATTTCGAACTGGGCATCTTCTACCTCGACCGCGCCGTGGCACTCCGCCCGCTGGATGAGGAGGCCACCACACAGCGGCGTCTTGCGATGCAGTACCTGGAGGCGCTCGGCTACTGGGCCGTCGACTGGGAGGCCTGTATCACGCACTTCGAGGAGCTCTACCGCACCGCGCCCGAGTACAAGGACGTCTTCCGGCGCCTCTACCAGGCGCACGTCCGGTATGCCCAGGCCTGGGCTGCCCAGGGCGAGATGTGTCCGGCGGTGGAACAGTACGATGAGGCGCTGCGGCTCCTGAACAGCGCGGAGATCGAGGAAGAACGGGCCGAGGCGGCCGAGATATGCCAGAACGCGACGCCCGCGCCCATCGCGACCATCGAGGGCTCGCGGCCTGTCACCAGGACGACGCTGCCCTCGGGATTCAACGTCGGTCGCCTCGCTTACCCCGTCTACGATACGCGGACGGGGGGCTATAACGTCTACGCCCTCTTCGCCGACGGACGTTTGCTGGAGATGGCCTCTAACGCCGACCAGCCCTCCTGGATGTGGAACGCCGACGCTCTGGGATATCGCGATCGACTCTCTCCGGGCATCACCCTCCTGCCATCCGTGGACGTAGCGCCCCAACAGCTGATCGCCGGCGCCGGCCTGGCCTGGCCCACATTCTCGCCCGACGGACAGCGGATGGCTTACGCCGAGCTGGATGCTGGCGGATCCTGGCAGATCAAGATCGCCCCGACCGATGGCTCCGCTGATCCGCAACCTCACGCCGCGGGGAGGGGGCCAGCCTGGGGGCCGACGGGTCTCCTCGCATGGACCGGCTGCGAGGCTGGGGATCCCAACGCCTGCGGCATCTTCATCGACAACCCGGACGACGGCACACCGGGCAACCGGGTCAGCGGCAGCGCCAACGACATCAGCCTCGGCTGGTCGCCGGGCGGCAACCAGTTGGCGTATATGTCGGACCACACGGGCAACTGGGAGGTCTATATCTACGATCTGGAGGGTGGGTTCCGGCAGCTGACCGACCATCCTGCCTCCGACGGCCTACCGACCTGGTCGCCCGATGGCTCCGCCATCGCCTTTGTCTCCAACCGCAGCGGCGCCTGGGGCATCTACCTTATGCGCCCTGGCGGCGAGGACCCCCGCCTGGTCATCTCCCTCGGCCCCAACCTCCCCAGCTGGACCTCACAGGGCCTCTCCTGGGCCCCCTGAAGCCGGATGGTGCCTGGCACCTGATCATTGGATGGCGCCTGCCCTCGATCCGACAACTTTGC
>JBNGDZ010000748.1:0-4521 GCA_049975765.1 Armatimonadota bacterium | reverse complement strand
TGTTTTACCTCATCGGCGCTGTTTTGTCCATTATACACTAACAGGGTAATCACCAGGTTGCGCAAAAGGCGACGTGATCGTCACTGACCGATCACGTACAATTTTGATCGCCCACGCTTGCCGACCTGCATGACCCCGCCCATCTTTCGCAGACAGTAGGCCATCTTCTGGGCCAGCCACCGCGGCCCGTCCATCGCCTCGGCCAGATCGGCCGTGGTGAACTGCTCCGGCAACGCCTTCGGCAGCACGGCGAGCATATCCTCCGGGCGCTCGAACAGATGGCGCCCCACCACATCCAGCAGTCGCCGCTCGTCTGTCACCCAGCCCCGGTTCCGCCACTCGCTAGGATCGTGGTGTCGCAGTTCCTCCTCCCAGGTGAACACCACCTCCAGCGAGAAGGTATCGCGGCTCAACAGCGCCGGGAAGCTGACCAGTTCCTTGAACACTTCCTCCACCCGCCCGCGCTTGGGCGACTTGCGCCGCTCGACCGCGCCACCCTTCCGCCGGGGCATCTTGATGAGCCACTTCTCACGCGGGATAGGATAGACCAGTCGCACTGGGTGGTGCTCAGTGAGACGCCTCATCTTTTGCTTGATGGACGAGAAGTTCCCAACCTGGATCTCGATCAGCAGGTCGTCGCGCAAAACGTCGACCACGAAGCCGTCGACCGTAACCTCGACCAGACCCTCCGGCTGGGCATACCATTGCTTGAGGGCGGCGTGAAGCGGCTGCTCGTTGAGCACGCCAATGGTGGGAGACGGAGGTAGGGGAGTCATCTCAACCGCTCCACCGCCTCGCCCAGCGCCGCTAACCGCATCTGCATTCCCCGCTCCCGCAGCGGTCCTCGCTCAGCCCAAGAAGAAGCCCCGCGGTGGAGAACTGACGCCCGCGGAGAAAACGCAGAATCATGCCATCTCCAGTGAGCGCGTAGGGGTTGAACACAGTATGGAGGCGTGAAAGTCTATCATACTCCGCACACTCCTCAGTTCGCCAGCCGCGCCGCCAGCGCGTCCAGCCCTACCTCTGGCTCCTCGGCCGTCACCACCACGACCCGGTACCCCAGCCCCTTCAGCCGCATCCGCTTGCGCCGGTCGGCCTGCTGGACGTAGTCCCGATAGTGCGGCGAGCCATCAACGAAGACCACGATCTTGGGCGCGTAGAAGAAGTCCGCGATCGCCAGCGGCGCGTCGCCGTCGTAGAGCGTCTCCTGCGCCGCGTCGGGCAGCGGTAAGCCCCGCTCGCGGATGGCCGCCAGCACGTCCCGCTCCAGGCCCGACTGGCACTGCTCGATCAGTTCCTCGAAGCGGCCCTCCGTTACCAGCGGCTTCACGGTCACGTCCTCCAGCCCCTGTAGCCAGGGCAGCACCAGCGTCCGATCCAGCAGCGCGTGGTCGCGCTGGTTGTAGAAGCTGAGCAGGCAGGTGTAGCACGCCTTCTGACAGCCGCCCTCCGGGTCGCCCTCGTGGAGCAGCTCCCGCGCCCGCGCGATCACCGTCGCCAGCCGCCCCGGCTCCGCCAGCGAGGCCAGCACGCCGCTGCCGCCGACGGCGGTCTCGTAGAGGACCACGCGATACGGCACACCCTCGCTCCCCGGTGAAGGAGCCTGCCCTGAGCCCGCCGCAGGGGCCAGGAACCCGCTGACCTCCCGCTCGTCCAGGTTGAAGGCCACCATCAGCGCCCGCGCCAGTGTGTGGACCAGCGTGGTGTAAAAAGCCTCGACCTCGTCCGGCAGCAGCGGTTCCGCTTGCTCCCCCACCAGGGCGCGCAGCGGCACGTCGAACAGCGCCAGGTCGCTCTGGATGGTGGTGGTCAGCCACAGGCCCCGCGCCAGGTCCTCGGGGTGGGCGTTGCGGGAGCACTGGCCCTGCTTCTCGTGGGTGTAGACGTGCTTTTCGGGCGCGTCCTCGCCGATCAGCCAGCGGTGGCACTTCTGGCACAGAGTGAAGCCCTGCGGGTCGCCCTCTTGCTCGCGCTGGCCCCGGTTGATCCGCAGCACCTCGCCGCCGTGCTCCAGCGTCAGCGTGAACGCCGGTTCCTCAGCTCGACCCGCGCTGACCAGATAGGCCCGCTGCTGGCCTCCGGCCCGGTAGTGGGGCGTGACCTCGTAGCCCAGCCGCAGCCGCTCCTCCTCGTCGGCCGTGATGTGCGCCCGCTGTTGAGCGTACATATCGGTCAGCGCCATCCCGATCCGCGAATGGATGCCGACCAACTCCTGCCCGCAGGCACAGGCGGCGCGGTTGGTCTCCTCCTGCCCCACGTAGGCCCGCTGGCAAGCCGGGCAGATCAGCACCGGCTCGACGTCCAGTTCCGTGTCTGGCTGAGTCGCGGGTCCGTCCACGCGGCGCCGGCGCGGGCGAGCGTGGGTGATCTCGTACCGCTCGCCGCCGTAGTAGACGAAGTTGCCCGGCGCGTACTCGGTCAGGGCTATGTCCGGGTCGCGCGCCATCTCGTGCTCGCGGTCGTCGAAGGCCAGGGCCACCGCCTGGGGCGGGAAGGCGTAGCCGGGCAGGAAACCCTCGCCGCCCAGGTAGCGGTAGAGGTACCAGTCGCGCTGGCCGTCCCGCATCGCCTCCAGCTTGCTCTCGATCACCACGCGGCGGCGATTCAGGTTCGGATCCACACTCTCCTGGCCCAGCTTGCGGTTGATGGCCTCCCGCTCGGCGTCCAGGCGCGCGTACTCGTCCCGCCAGCGGTCCATCGCGTCGTCCAGCGCCTCCACGAAGCCGCGCACCTGCCCCTCAATGAAGGCCCGGTCGAACCACGCGAAGCCACCACCAGACGCGATCTCCTCGGCGAAGGCCTCCTCCACCGCCGCCACGATGGCGTCGAAGTGGTGCTCGATGCTGGCCTGGTAAGCGCTGCGCCAGTCGGCGGCGAGCGGGAAGCGCTCCTGGTCGAGATCGAGCAACTGACGAGCTTCATTCGGCAGGCCCTCGACGCCCTTCAGGGCCATCGTCTCCAGCACCAGGGCGTGGACGTGGGCGCTGACCAGGGCCTCGTTATCCAGCCGGAAGCGCGGCGCGGCGATGGCCCCGGCGATCATCCGCTCCGGGAAGCGGTAGAAATACTGGTCGTGGGGGCCGCGCGACGAGCCGACCCCAGCGAAGACGCTGATCAGAGCCGGCTGTCCGCTGCGCCCGGCCCGCCCAGGGCGGCCCGCCCGCCCCGCCCGCTGAGCGTAGTTAGACGGGCTGGGCGGCACGTTGCGCAGCGTGACGGCGTTGAGGTGGCCGATGTCGATGCCCAGCTCCATCGTCGGGGTGCAAACCAGCACGTTGAGCGGGTCCTCCTCGTCGCGGAAGCGGAGCTCGATCTCGCGCCGCTCCTGGCCCTCGACCTGCCCGGAGTGCTCCTCGGCCTGGACCGGCACCGCTTCGCCCAGCGGCGTGGCGTAGACCTGGCGGAAGTAGTTATCGGTCAGGTCGCGCTCCTCCAGCGTGGTGCGGCAGGTGGAGCCGGTGCAGACCCGCAGCGCCAGGAAGCGGTGGACACTGCCGCACTTGGGGCAACGGTGTTGCTCGGGATCGGGATCGGCCCAGAGCAGCAGGTCCGGGCTAACCATCCACAGGTCGTAGCGCTGCTGGTCGTAGTAGGGAGAGACAGTGCGCTTGACCAGGAAGCCGGCCTCGGGATCGCCCAGCTTCTCCACGATGCGCGTCACCAGGTCCACCGCCTCGGCGTGCTCCAGCGGCTCGCCCAGCGCATCGAAGACGCGCTTGACCCACACCACCGGCTGGGTATTGGCGCCCGTCAGGCGGTAGACTGTGTTGGGATAGCCGCGCCTGGCCGTGTCGCTGTAACCGATGGGGCCGCGAAAGGTCTGGTCGTGGACGTAGGCCGCCGGGTTCAGCTTGGCGATCACTTCCCGCTCGAACGCCTTCGGCTTCAGGATCGCTTCACAGGGCAGCGCGTGGCGCTTGCGCATCAGGTCCAGCAGCCCCAGCAGCAGGTCGTAGCGCACGTCGGCCTCCAGGGCGGCCATCAGCGGCACGTCGGCCCAGAACGCGTCGGCCTCCGCGCAGGCTTCCAGCCCGTAGTAGCCCACGCCCAGCAGCCCCACGTCCTCCAGGTTCTGATGGGTGCGGCGGTGGGTGCCGCCCAGCTCCCACAGGGCCACGAACTGGAGGTAGCGGCGGTAGCGGTCTTCGGCTTGATAATCCTTCTTGAACTGGCTCTGGCTGCGGTGGAAGGGAGGCAGGACGTCGTGGCGCTGCTGGGTCTCGAAGAGCAAGGAGCCCACGTCCTCCAGCCGCGCGCCGTGCTCTCCACCGCCCAGGTGACCGTTCTCCTTCAGCGCCGTGTAGAGCGTCTGGCGGAAGGTGAAGCGGCGGTGGAGGCTGTTCATGTGCGCTGCCTGTAACGCCGTGTCCTGCCGGTTGTCGGAGAAGGCGATGACCTTGTTCGCCTTGGGGGGCAGCGACTGCACCTGGGCGTTGACCAGCACGTCGGTGGCGGTGGAGCGCCCCACGGAGCCGAAGGTGAAGAGCTTGTTGTACTCCCGCGGGCGCCGGTCGTGGACGA
>JBNGDZ010000747.1:0-5037 GCA_049975765.1 Armatimonadota bacterium | reverse complement strand
CCAGTTGTACCGCGAAGCGGTTGAACCGCTCCCACGCAACCCAGTTGGACGCCCACTGCGGCTTGAGGTCCGAGGTCCACGCGACCGCGCGGCCCAGCCCGTACTGCCACTGGGCCAGCACCGGGTCCCCGCGCGGGCTGATGAGTGTCGTCTGCGCCGTCGACTTGGGCGTGGTGCCGTTGTAGCCCAGCAGCGCGGGGAGCTCCATGGGATCGAGGCCGCGCAAGATCGGCGTCGTCCCCGCCGGCAGCGGATAGAAGGGCTCCTCGATGATGTAGGAGCCGACGGTCTGAATCGTCTCACGGAAGAAGATCTCGGGCAGATCGTCGATCGTGGGCACGGGGTAGTAGCGCCCACCACCGGCCTGGGCCAGACCCTGTAGGTAGGCGGCGGAGCCGGTTCCCGCCGCCACGATCGAAAGCGTGATACCCTCCTCGGCCAGGCGCGCCGTCAGGTCGTCGTACTCCCCAGCGCGGGACCAGCCGTCGGTGAGCAGGATGATGTGTTTGACCTGGGCCTCCGTCGCCACCAGTGCCTGCTCCGCCTCCGAGAGCCCGGCGAAGATGTTCGTACCGCCCTCCGCCTGGATGCCACCGATGGCGTTCTGCAGGCTGCCAGCGTTCACGAGCTGCTGCAATGCGACGGCCCAGAGCGCGTTCTCGTCGAAGGCGACGACGCCCAGGTAGTCGAGTGGCCCCAGGGCCTCACCGGCCATAAGGACGGCGTCCTTGGCGATATCCACCTTGGGCAGCCCGACCTCGACCCGCTCGTACTCCCCGGGCAGGGCGTCGGGGTCGTCGCAATGACAACGCCCCATGCTGCCCGAGCGGTCTATGGCCAGCACGAGAGCCACGTTGGGCTCGCGGGTCCGGCTGCGCACGTCCATGTCCACCGGCAGCGCGGCTTCCAGCGGTGTTCGCAGGTAGCCTCCGGCGCCGTAGCCCTGCTCTCCACCGATCATCACGAGACCGCGGCCCAGCTCGCGCACGGCCACAGGCAGCGCCTCCATTGTCCCGGTGGGCAAGGCGTCGGCAGGCACGTCCATCAGCACGACGGCGTCGTAGCTGCTGAGCACCGCCGGTTCCGCCGGCAGCGCTGCGGGTGGGACCACTTCGACGTCGCTGACGCCGGCCGAGGCCAGGGCGCGTGCTAGAGCATCGGCCTCGCCTGGCAGGCCCTCCGCTACCAATACACGCGGCGGCCCGTAGACCACGGCGAAGCCCGACCCTGTGTTGTTCTGGTCCAGCGTATCCAGCGACGGGTCCAGCTCCACACGGTAGCGGCGGAACCCGGTCTCCTCCGCCGTCAGCGAGAGGGCCACGCGGTTGCTCCCCGGCGCCAGGTCGACCGCCCGGCTTTCCAGCAGGCGTCCGTCGCCGAGAAGTCGGAGGGTCGCTTGTTGCGCCAGAGTTGACACAACGTCGATGATCACATCGAAGGACTGGCCCTGGCGTATGCTTGACGGGACCTCAACACCGGAGAGGTAGCCCTCTCGCTCGGCGAGCGGAGCCGACAGGCGCACGACGGCGATCTCGACGCCGCGTGCCGTCGCTAGATCGGCTTGAGCTAGGGCGTCCCCCACGTTCTCCAAACCGTCGGAGAGCAGGATGATGCGCTTCTGGCTCTCCTCAGGGAAGAGAGCCAAGGCCAGGCGCAGTGCCTCGGCGATGTGAGTGCGTCCGCCGCCCGGCACCGAAGCGATGGGCGGCAGGTCGCGGGCCTCTGAAGCCAACCGCTCGACGAGTGCGTCCTCGCCGAAGGCCACGACAGCCGCTCGGTCGCCGTCGTCCATGCCGGCGACGGCCTGCCTTATGAAGGTCTCAGCCCGCTCCTGCTCCGATGCCGGCACGCTGTCCGAGAGGTCGAGCACGAAGACGACGGTCATGTCGTCGACCGGCTGCATCCAATGCATACCGGCCAGGCTCAGGATCACGCCGAGGCCGATGAGCAGGCGCAGACCAATGCCCACCAATAGCTTGCGGGAGCCTTGTGCTCTGCCCTGTGCCTTTCCTATGAACGGAAGCGCCAACAGCGGCAGGAAGGCAAGGAGGGCCCATAGAGCCGGTGGATTCGAGAAGGAGATCGTCACAGCTGACTCCTCGTACTCCCTGTCTGGAGTGAGGGGGCGACTCTCCTGCGCAGACGGGCCAAGCTCCCCCGGTACTGCATCAGCCACTCAAGGATCAGGAGCGCCAGGGCGGCCCAGGCCAGGGGACGCCACCACTCCTGCCGTACGGGTCGCTCCGCGACGACCGTCTGCTCACCGCTTCCCGCCAAGACCAACTCTCGCCGCGGGGCCACCTCGGACTCCATGGGGTTGAACAGATTGACGGCAAACCGACCCAGGGGATACCGCTCACCGTCCGCTGTCCAGTCAATGGTGTAGACGCCGGGCGTGCTGGTGTCTGCGAAGAGCGGGCTGCCGCTGCCGGGTAGTCGCTGCTCGGTACCGCCAGGCGACTTGACGATGGCAGCTTCAGCTTGAGGCGGCAGCGGGATCTCCAGCGGCTGGCCGGGGGAGATAGCAGCGGGCAGTGAGCCGGTGGTCCCGGGTGCCAGGAAGTCCACCAGATTTGTCAGCAGCAGCGGGAAGGCGACGCGCAACGGCAGGTCGGAGTGCCGGAGATCGAAGCCTAGGACGGCCAACTGCCGTTCCGATTGCTCGCCCACAATGAGAAGCGGTGGGTCCTGCTCCGGGCCGGAGGCCACGATCACCGGTCGGCCCCAGTCGGGCAGGGGCACGCGGGCCGCCTGTTGCACGACGACGTCCCGCAGGTCCACGTATTCCAGCAGTGGGTCGCCGGTGCCAGCCGGACGTGGGTCCACCAACTCCAGCGATCCGGTGACCGAGAAGAACTCGGTGGAATGCAGGGGACCGATGAAGAGCAGGGCTCCGGGCGGATAGTGGCCTTCCTCAGGGAGCACTGTGTCGAAGATCGTGAGCCAATCTTCGGTCTGATCCGGAGACCACACCGCATCGCCGGAGGCAGCCTCTGGCGCCTCCCAGGCGGCTTCGTACGCATCGAGTGGGATCGTCGTGACCTCGACTTCGGGCAGCAGCGCCAGGGCCAGCTCCAAGAAGCGGTTGCCAGGGCCGACGATCTGGATCTGCGCGCCCAAGAGGACGGGCGCGACGGCCCAAGCCCGGTCGTCGAGTGTCAGTACATCCTCGTCGTCGAGTCGCGCTTCCACGGCGACCGTTCCGGCGGGGATGTCGGGCAGCGTCAGCGCGACGGCCTCCCCGGCGTCCATCGCAAGGTCGCGCGCGGCGACCAGGGTTCCGTCGGCGCGTTCAGAGGGCGTGCTGTAGGCGTAGAGCGTCAGCCGCCGCTCCGCAGGCTCGCTGCCATAGTTGGTGATGCGCGCAAAGGCCGTCAGCGCCTGACCGGCGCGCCCTGCGTCCAGTGACAGCGCGCTGATGGCTTGGTTCTGGTCAGAACTGCCGATGGATAGGTAGCGCAGGGCTGCGGACGAGGTCAGGTGGTCGGGCATTTCCCCGCCGCCGTCGGAGAGGATCACGATCTCGGCGTCGGGCGCCTCGCCGGCGATAGCCGCCGCGAGCTCCAGTGCGGTCGCCATGTCGGCGTCGCTCTTTCCGGCTCGCAGCTCGTCTAGCGCGCGTCCCAGGAGTCCGCGGTCCGTGCTATCGGAGAGCGGGACCTGGACCTCGGCACCTGCAGCGATGAGCGTCACAGGGACGTCGGGCGGCAGGTCGCGCGCCAACCGGCTCGCCCGGTGCACGGCCGCCGCCAGCCGGTTGGGCTCGACGTCGGTGGCACCCATGCTGGCTGATGTGTCGATCACCAAGATCAGGTGGTCGCCGCTCGCCGCCACGGTCCAAGAGAAGGGCCGGGCCAGGGCCAGGATCAACCCGGTCAGGAAGAGGAGCTGTAGGACGAGAAGCCAGTTGAAGCGCAGTCGCTGCCACGGCGCGTTGGCCGCTACGTCACGCACCAGCTCCTGCCAGAGATAGATGCTGGAGATGACGCGCTCCTCCCGTCTCAGCTTCAGGAAATAGAGCGCGACGATGACGGGCAGCAGTGCAGCCAGCGCGAAGGCAAGGGGCGTCAGGAAGTTCATATCAGTGGGGTTTGCCCCGCGTCAGCGCACCACATCAAAGCGCCTCAAATACGCCAGCACCAGGTCCTCCAACGGGGTGCTGGTCTCCAGGAAAACGTAACGCGCGCCGATGGCGGCGCAGGTTTGGCGCAACTGCGCCTGCCAGCCGGCGAGGCGTTCCCGGTAGCGCTGGATCAGGTCGTAATCGGCGGTGACCTCAACGACGGATGCGCTCTCGCTGTCCACCAGTCGCAGGTCGCCCTCAAGCACGGGATCGACCTCCTGGGGCGCCAGAAGGTGGAGCACGGTTACCTCGAAACGGTAGCCCGCCAGCGCGCGCAGCCCGTCCTCCCAACCCGGGCCGAGCAGGTCGCTGATCACGAGCAGCGGGCCCGGATGCCGCGTGGTGGCCCGGTAGTTGTAGAGCGCGGCCGGCGGGTCGAGCGGCCCGCCGGGTTCCAGGCCGGAGAGCCAGCCGAACCAGGTCAGCGCCTGGCGCTTGCCGCGATGGGGGCGAAAGAGCACGCTGTTCCCGGCACTGCCGGCTGCGTTCGCTCCTAACGCCGCGCCGGTCACCCGGTCAAGGCCCACGAGCGCCACGTACCCTAGGGCCGCCGCCAGACGGCGGGCGTAGCCCCACTTCTCGGGCTCGCCCCAGGCCATACTGCGGCTGGCGTCCAGGAGCAGATGGATCGTCAGGTCCTCCTCCGCGACGAAGAGCTTGACGAAGAGGCGCTCCAGTCGGGCGTAGGCGTTCCAGTCGATCTGGCGGAAGTCGTCGCCGTGGACGTAAGTACGGAAATCGGCGAACTCAACGCTGCCGCCCCGGTTGGGGCTGCGCCGCTCCCCCTGTATCAGCCCGGCCCGCATCCGGCGGTTCACGATCGACAGCCGATCCAGTTGGGCGAGGAAGGTCGGTGAGAGGATCATGTCACTCAACGCCAGAACTCACTACGTCGAGACATCGATGGCCTCGAC
>JBNGDZ010000746.1:0-5435 GCA_049975765.1 Armatimonadota bacterium | reverse complement strand
CCGGCCGGAACGGGGGAGGCGAGGTCTGTCGGCTGTTGGGGCCGGTGTCCCACCGTGCCCCGCCCCCGGCTCGGTCAGGAGACCGGCCGGAACGGGTTAGGGCGTTCGGGCCTGTTGTGACGGGGTGGCGACTGGGTGGAACGCGCTAGAGAGGTGGAGACCGGCGGGAGCTGGGAGGCAGGGAGCGGCGCTAGCTGCCGATGGGAGCGAAGAGGCGAAGGGTGAGCTGGCCCTCGCTTGTGTCGCCGAAGGGGGCGCCCGTGGGCCAGATGTGCTCTTCGAGCCACTGGTGGTTCGCGTGGCGGTGCTGACTGTTCGCCAGCCAGTTGACGAGTTGCTGCCAGCACTGCGGGATCTCTTCGCCGGTGACCGGCTTGCAGACCATCACGGCGTAGCGCCCGCCGCTGACCTGCTTGATCTCCATATCGCCCTCGGCCTCGACGTCCTCGTCGATGGTGATCCAGACCTTGTACCCGTAGTGCGGCGTGCCCTCCGAGGGGTTCGGGTTGTTGAAGCCGAAGACCCGATGTTGCTCGATCTCTTCCATCGGGCCCTGCTCTCTGACCCAGACCTCGAGCTTTGCGAAGGCCTGCGACTCCGGTTCAATCCCGTAGCCGTGGAAGCTCGCTACGCGCATCGGTTCAGGGGTTCGTTCAGCGCGCCGAGTTCGATCTCGAGGGCTTCTGGGCTACGTGGTGTCGTGAGCGAGAGCACGCGCGGGCTACGTACGCCGTGGAGGCGTTGGTGTCGGCGGAGCTTCTGGCTAGGTTGGGCTCGCTGCTCGCCGGGCACGGCAGGCGTCGTCTCCGGCGCCTGAAGAGGAGGGGGGGCCCGTGTGCATCTCAGCTTCGCCTCGCTCGAGGAGGCTCGGGCGCGCCTGCTGGGCTTCGGCGGCGCCGTGGAGGTGGTCAGCCCGCGGGCGCTGCGGCTCTCGATGGTAGACTACGGCCGACGGATCGCGTCGGTCTACGGCCGACAGACTGCGTCGGACTACGGCCGACAGACTGCGTCGGTCTACGGCCGACAGACTGCGTCGGACTCCGGCTGACGGATGGCGTCGGTCTACGAGAGTGAGCCGGCCTTCAGCCTTTGACCTGGTTTCGTTTTCGGTTCAGTTCAGGGCGGGCGATAGGTGTGGGGGGCACGGGAGACGTTGACCGTGGGGCGTGCTTGGCTTATACTCCAACTGCTGCTGAGGCGTTCCTAACCGATGGGAGTACCCGTGGTGGCGATGCCAAACTCCGCTCCGTTGATCACGAAGTTCCTGCAGCCGCGCCGCAGGGATGATGTCCTGACGCGCCGGCGCCTCCTGGAACGCCTCTACGATATGGTCGATCACCGGCTGGCGCTGCTGGCCGCCCCTGCTGGATACGGGAAGACGACGCTGCTGGTCGACTTTGCCACGGATCTAGCGCATCCCGTCTGCTGGTATGCGCTAGATGCCAGCGATCGCGATCCCCGCCTCTTCCTCGAGCGACTGGTACACAGCCTTCGGCGGCAGTTCCCCGGTTTTGGGGAGGAGACGTTGCGGGCGCTGTCGGCCGGTCAGGACCTGCGGGGTGGCGCGCCGGGCGTGGTCAAGGTGTTGATCAACGAGGTTGTGACGCAGATACCCCGCTGGTTCGTGTTGGTCCTCGATGATTACCATGCCTTGGGCGCTGCGCCAGAGGTGGACGCCATCCTCTCGGGGTTTGTCACCCACAATCGCGATCAGTGCCTCACGGTGGTTGCGAGCCGGACGACGCCGGACCTCCCTCATATCATTTCCCTGGTGGCGCGCGGGGGCGTCGGTGGCATCGGTCCGGTGGAGATGCAGTTCTTGCCCGAAGAGGTGCAAGAGCTGTTTGCCCGCAACTATGGAACGACGCTGAACGACGGTGAGGCGGCGGCACTTGCGGAACAGGCCGAAGGCTGGATCACCGGGCTCTTGCTGATGGCCTCGGCGCGGCTGGGCGGCCTCTTGCAGAGGTGGATGCGGGCGAGTAGCTCCGAGGAGCCGGTCTATGAGTACCTGGCACAGGAGGTCTTCAGCCAGGAACCGCCGGAGATGCAGCGCTTTCTCACGGTGACCTCGACGCTCAGCGAGGTCAACCTGCCGCTCTGCACGGAGCTTCTTCGCGTGGCGGACGCGGCGGCGCATCTGGAGGCGCTGGAGCGGCGCAACTTGTTCGTCACGCGGCTCGAGGACGATTGGTACCGCTATCATCACCTCTTCCGCGCGTTCTTGCAGGCACGGCTGCAAAAGGAGGACGCCCCTCGGTGGCGCGAGCTCCACCTCCGTGCCGCACGTTGGTTCGAGGCCCACGGTCAGCCCACCGAGGCTGTCGACCACTACCTCGCGGTTGAGGCGTTCGAGGAGGCGGCAAGGATCATGGAGGCGGCGTCGCGCGATCTCTACGTGAGCGGGCGCTTCACGACGCTGATGGACTGGGGCGACCGGCTTCCGAAGCCGGTGCTGACCGGGGCGCCACGGATGGCGCTCTACGAGGCGCGCGCTGCCCTCAAGCTCTATCGTCTTCCTGAGGCCCTCGCCCTGGCGGAGACCGCCGAACGGGGGTACCGCGCGCTGGGTCAGACCCGGGGCGTCGCCTATGCCAAGCTCCAGCGCTGTGAGGTACTGCTGGCTCAGGGCGAGCTGGATGCTGCCCTGGCTCTCGCGCAAGAGGCGCTGGCTCTGATTGAGGCCTCTGGGGTGACGGTGGGATGCGAGGCACATCGCATGCTGGGGCGAATCTACGTCCGGCGTGGGGATCTGGAGGAGGGTTACGTCCATCTGAAGCAGGCACTGGAGCTCAGCGAGGTCGAGGGCATCGACTATGACCAGGCGCTGATACGGACGGGTCTCGCCCACTGCTTGGAGAGGATGGGGCGACTGAGCGAGGCGGTAGCCCTTCAGCGGGAGGCCGTTGTCCTCTGGCGCAGGATCGGCAGCGACGCCGGGCTCACCGACGAGCTGGCCGATCTTGGGTATCACCTCTACGCACTCGGGGAGTATGAGGAGGCGGCGCGTTGTCTCCAGGAGGCGCTTGCCTTGGCGCGACGGACAGGTTTGCGAGCGGCTGAGGCGCTGGTGTTGACCAGCCTGGGTGAGCTGACGCGCGACCTTGGCCTCGCCGAGCAGGCTGCCGACCATCTTCGAGAAGCTCACGCTCTGGCTCGTCAGACGGGAGATGGCTTCATCGAGCTCTACACGCTGGACGCTTTGGCGTTGGTGCTGCGTTCGCAAGAGGCCTGGGAGGAGGCCACATCTGTGGCACAACGGACCGTGGCTCAGTCCAGGGCGCAGGAGCTCACGACCTACCTCGCCCGATACCTGACGACGCTAGGCGCCATCTACGCTGAGAACGGGAACCCCGGTCTGGCGCGCGAGGCACTTGATGAAGCGTTCGCGATGCTGAACCGGCACGGGGTGACGACGGAGCTGTGGCGCACGCGTCTGGTCTGGGCGTGGGCCCACTTCCTGGCCAGCGAACGATCCGAAGCCCTCGAACTACTGACCACCCTACTGGAAGCCGTGCCTGAAGACAGCGTGAATCTCATCTTCGTCTGTGAGGGCCAGCACGCGCGAGCGCTTTTCGAAGCTGCGCGACGCGCCTTGGCGGACGATGAGGCTGCTGTGGCGCGTCTGGACGGCATCCTGGCGGAGATTGACGGCCTAGGGGCTGTGGCTGCGCGGCTCTTCCCGCAATCCGGCCCGGAGAGGCCCGAGGCTCAGCCCTCCTTGCGGGTCTACGGCTTCGGGCCGGGACGTGTCGAGGTTGGCGAGGAGCCCGTGGCGCTCACAGATTGGGGCTCGGCAGCCGCTCGTCATCTGCTCTTCTACATGTTGATCCACGGGGCGCGCACGCGCGAGCAGATCTTCGCGGATTTCTTCCCAGAGCTTTCCACGCAGAAGGCTAAGGCGTCGTTTCATACCACGAAGTTTCGCCTCAACCGGGCCTTGGGATTTGACGCTGTCGAGTTCGACGGGCAGCTCTACGCGCTTCATCCAGACTTGAATGTCTGGTTTGACGTGATGGAGTTCGAGCGCCATCTGCGCCGTTGGCGCCAGACGCAGGAGATCGACGAGCTTTCGGGCGCGGTTGAGCTCTATACTGACGACTTCGTCACAGACTGCTACGACGACTGGTGTGAGGTGGAGCGCGGGGCCCTCCGGGCTCGGTGCCTCGAGGCGTTGGGGACTCTGGCTGAGCGTCTGTCGGCCCGGCGGCAGTACCGGCTCGCGATACGGACGTTACACCGCGGCCTCGAGCTGGAGCCGGCGCGCGAGAGTTTTCACCAGCAACTGATGCGCGCCTACGCCTTGTCGGGGCAGCGCAGCCAGGCGCTGGCCCAGTATAAGCGCTGCGTCGCAGCGCTCGAGGAGCATATGGACGCACCGCCGTCGCGGGAGACGATCGAGCTCTACCATCGCGTCCTGGCGGAGGCACCCCTGGACTGACCCTGCGGCCTTCGCGGGCGTGAGTGCGTAGCTTTCTATCTGGCGCGGGCCTTCTCCCGCGCTTTTTTGTTGCGCCGCCTCGTCCTTCCTTACTTCGAGCGCGGGCATCGCCCTGTGCTTTTTCGCTGCGCTGCCCTGGCCTGCCCCGTTTCCACCACCGGGTAGTGCCCCGCGCTTTTTTGCGGCCCCGGCTTGGGTTCTCCCAGGGTCGTGATCCACCGGCTCATCCGACCCCATGTGTCCTCGAAACCTTCCGAAAGTCCTCCCATCCTCGACCGCGCAAGGGCCACGTTTACCGTTTCGTAACCGCCACCTCCTATGCTGAGAACAGATCGGACGTGAAGGACAGGGCTCACGGTGAGCGGATAGGAGGACGCCATGGACGCACGTGTGCAGTTGACTTTGGTGAAGCTCCAGGACCCCCGGCTGGTCAAGCTTCTCCTGATCGGCCTGGCGTTGCTGGTGGGCTTGTCCGCGCACCTAGGCGCGGTCGATGTCGATCCCGTCTTCGCTGCCTGTCCCGCCGGTGGCGGGGCCGGATGCGGCAGCGATTAGCTCCAGGCCGCGGCCTTTGTTGACCGCCGAACGGGATCGGTGAGGAGTTATGTCCGAGTCAGGGCTGCGGAGCTTGATCACCCACGCGCTGGTGGATGATCAGCTGCGCACCAAGCTTCTTGATGGAGAGCGGGACTGCGTGTTGGCGCAGTTCGACCTCAGTGACCAGGAACGGCAGGTGCTGAGGGACATCAGGGCTCCGTCGCTGCAGGCATTTGCCGCGCAGCTACAGGGCTGGCTACAGTCCCAGGCCGATGCCGATCTGGCAGCTGGTATGGCGGTCTAGCCATCCAGCGATGTAGGGTGGCGGCGCCCCTCATCTGCCTCTGCTGAAGTCCTGCACACTCAGGAGCAGGGGTAGGTGGGGGCGCCTCGCTGTCTTTGGAGCTGGGGAGCGGAGGGGATGAGGGGCGGGGCCGCGGGTGATAGGGGGTAAGGG
>JBNGDZ010000745.1:0-6365 GCA_049975765.1 Armatimonadota bacterium | reverse complement strand
CTGCCCGACCCGGCTGAGGAGAATCTGCAGGTAGCGATCCGGCTCGACGGCGCCGACGCCACCTTCCACGTCGACGCGACCGACGAAGAGGGGCGCCCCCGCGACCTTCTGGAGACCGAGGTCCGGCTGGTGGGCCCCGACCTCGCTGCTGAGACCGTGTCGCTGGAGCAGACGGCGGCGGGCCGCTACGAAGGCAGCACAGCCATCTCCGAGCCCGGGACCTACCTTGTGCACGTGGTGCAGCGAGATGATAGGGGTGACCCGGTAGCCCAGCAGACGACGGGCCTGGTGGTCCCCTACTCCCCGGAGTACCGGCGCACCGGCGGCGGGCAGACACTCTTGGACGAGCTGGCGCGCGCCACCGGCGGCGAGGTCGCGCTGGCCCAGCCGCAGGCGGCCTTCGCGCCGATGGAACAACCTGTCCGCCGCGCGCGCCCTCTATGGCCCGCCCTGCTGCTCATGGCGGCGCTCCTCTTCCCGGTGGACGTGGCGGTGCGTCGCCTGCGTCTGACGCGTGCCGACTGGCAGCAACTGCTGGCTTGGATCCAGGGCCGCAGGCCCTGGCCTGCGGCCCGGGCACGAAGGGCCGAACCTGCGGTGTTGAGTGAGCTCTTCCAAGCGCGCGACCGAGCCCAGCGTCGCTCCATGCGCGCCACGGGTGAGCCGTCAGCGGATAGCCCGGTCGTCGCCACACCGTCAAGGTCCTATCAAACGCCGGCCCGCCGGTCAGAGCCTTCGCACGACGAGAGGAAACGGAAGACGGAACCTTCCGACGAGGACGCACTGGCCCGCCTGCGCAAGGCCCGCGACCGCGCCCGCCGACGACAATAGCGCCATCGTCCGGCCGCCCATTCCGCAGATCACCACCGAAGGCCAAGCGCCGATCCAACACACCATCGCCGGAATAAACCCCCCATCCAACGCCATCATCCGCGTTGCCCACCCGTAGGGGCGACCCATTCCGCGTACCATCTTCGATCAGCAATCGCGTGCCTTACGCCAGCATCACCACCAACCGAATTCACGGTTGTCGGAATGGGTCGCCCTCGCCCGCGGACCCGCCCCCACCCATAGCTACAAATACGCATCTCGTAATACGATGCGGATCTTTGTCACACAGGATGGTTCCATGGTATAATAGAATCAGCTAACGCAAGTCACAGGAGGGCAAAATGCATACGGCAAAGGTCTCATCCAAAGGCTGGGTTGTAATCCCCAAGGAGCTGCGTGAGAAGCACGGCATCGAAGCCGGGATGCATGTCCAGGTTGTCGAATACGGCGACGTCCTGGCTATCATTCCCTTGCCCGACGACCCGGTCGCAGCCTTGCGCGGTATGCTGGAAGAAGGACCGTCTCTCACCGCGGACTTGCTGGCAGAGCGTGCATCAGAGAAGGAGCGCGAGGAGAGAGCCGGTGAGTGAGGTCTACGTCCTTGACAGCTTTGCAGTTCTGGCGTTGCTGGGGAATGAACAAGGCAGCGACGAGGTAGCCAAGGTATTGAGAGAGGCACAACAAGGGAGCGCGCGGGTGCTGATGAACTGGGTCAACGTGGGCGAGGTTGCCTATATCGTGCAGCGACGATGGGGAAAGGAAGAAGTGTACCTGGCGCTGGGCGCGCTGGAGGCCACCGAAGTGGAGATCGTGGACGTTGACCGAGACTTGGCCCTCAAAGCGGCGGGGATCAAGGCGGAGCACGCG
This sequence comes from Armatimonadota bacterium, assembly GCA_049975765.1. GTDB lineage: Bacteria > Armatimonadota > Zipacnadia > Zipacnadales > UBA5352 > JAYENL01. Next base: position 4,667 of record JBNGDZ010000745.1, on the reverse strand, counting down.
CTCGCGTACGCAGACGCCTTTGCAGCGGCCCTGGCAGCGAGGGAAGACGCGGTGTTGGTCACAGGCGATCCCGAGTTTGAGGAGCTGCAGGAGAGGATCGGCATTCTCTGGCTACGCCAGAACGACGGGCGCCACGATGCGTAGTCGGATCGCTGCCATCCAGCGCCGTTCCCGCCGGCTCCAGGGCGAGGCATTCCGTTGACGCCGTTGGTCCTGCGGCCTGGTCCCGCCTGCGGGAGTGGTCATGGATACGCCATCGGTTTCGGGAATGCCTAGCCCCTACCACAACGACATCCGTGTTGCCCGTGCGTAGGGGCGACCCATCCCGCGTACTGCCGTCGATGTGCAACCTTGTACGATGCGCCAGCATCACCACCAACCGAATTCACGGTTGTCGGAATGGGTCGCCCTCGTCCGCGGGACACCACCGCGCCCCGCGTTCCCGCCTGCGCCGGCGATGCCCCGGCACCATTCCTCACAAATTCACCGCCGGTTCGACCGATTCTCACATATAATAGAAGTAGAAGCCACAATTTCGCGTCACACACGTTAGCTGGTGCGGCGAGACGACACCCACCGAACGTAGCACTCTCATCCGAATCGCCCGCTCACGAACATCGTCCCCAGCGCACAGTCTGTCGCAACGGCTAGACCGCAGCCGTAACCGGCAGACCTCTCCAGAGACAGGGAGGCCCAAGATGAGCGACGCAATCAGCGAGCAGATCGAAGCAGTGAAGCAATCCATCGCTGCACTGAAGGCCCAGCGCAGCACGCTGGGCGACAAGGTCGTGGACGCAGCGATCGCACCACTCCGCGAGAAGCTAGCGGAGCTGGAAGCCCAGCTTGCACAGCAGCGAGCCGAGGAGGTCGCGCGGCTGCGCAAGCTGGCGACCGTGCTCTTCACCGACGTCGTCGGCTCGACCGCGATCGGGCAGCGGCTGGCCGATCCGGAGGCCATCATCGACGTGATGGACGAGGCACTGGCGCGGATGGCCGTCCCGGTGGGCGAGCACGGCGGGCACGTCACCCGCTTCATGGGCGACGGTTTCAAGGCGATCTTTGGCGTGCCGGTGGCTCATGAGGACGACGCCGTGCGGGCGGTCCGCGCGGCGCTCGACATCCTGAAGGTGGTGCGAGAGATCGCGCAGGAGTTGGAGGCCCAGGAAATCCACGGCTTCAACGCCCGCGTGGGCATCAACACCGGGCTGGTGGCAGCGGGCGGCCTGTCGGAAGGCCAGGACACGATCATGGGCCTCACCGTGAACCTGGGCGCCCAGCTGGAGAGCGCGGCCCCACCGGGCGGCATCCTCATCTCTCACGAGACCTACCGACACGTTTGGGGCTTATTCTACATCCTCGAGAGCGACCCGGTGGCAGCGAAGGGCTTCCCCGAGCCGGTGCGCGCCTACCGCGTCCTGCAGGCCAAGGCCCGTCCGCTCCGCCCCCCGATGCGCGGCGTGGAGGGGCTGGAGACACGCATGGTGGGCCGGACGGCGGAGCTGAGACGCCTCCAAGATGCCCTCGAGGATGCGCTCGAGACCGGCGAGGGACAGGTGATCACCGTCAGTGGAGAAGCCGGGGTGGGAAAATCCCGGCTGCTGGAGGAGTTCCAGAACTGGGCTGAGTTGAGGCCAGAGTTCATGTGGCTCTACCAGGGGCGCGGGCGGGCCGAAGGCCAGGGCTTGCCCTACGGATTGCTGCGCGACGTCTTCGCCGATCGCTTCCAGATCCTGGAGGACGACAGCCCGGAGATCGTCCGAGAGAAGTTCATCCAGGGCGTGGAGCAGGGATGGGGTGAGCAGCCGGACATGAAGGCGCACCTCCTGGGACAACTGCTGGGGTACGATTTCCGCGACAGTCCCCACCTGAGGGGCGTAGGGGAGGGTGAACAGCTGCGCAACCGGGGGATGATGTATCTCGGCGAGTACTTCCGAGAGATGGGCCGCCAAAAGCCCGTGGTGATGCTGCTGGAGGACATCCATTGGGCCGACGACAGCACGCTGGATGCGGTTAACTGGCTGGCGGAGCGAATGGACAAGCTGCGCATGCTCATCGTCTGCGCCGGGCGTGGAGCCCTCTACGAACGCAGGCCTTATTGGGGCGAAGGGCAGGAACGGCATGCGCGGGTGGACCTGAAGCCGCTGACGAAGCGTGAGAGCCGCGAGCTGGTCGACGACATTCTGCGCCACGTCACCCATCTGCCCGAGGATCTGAGTGAGCTGGTGGTGGAGAACGCCGAGGGCAATCCATTCTACCTGGAAGAGCTCATCAAGATGCTGATCGAGGACGGCATTATCGTCAAGGGGGAGACGGCGTGGTCGGTGGCGCCCGAACGTCTGCAGGCTGTGCCGGTGCCGAGCACGCTGACCGGCGTGTTGCAGGCGCGCCTGGACGGGCTCCCACCCGGCGAGCGCAAGGTGCTCCAGGAGGCTTCGGTGGTCGGTAGACAGTTCTGGGATCGCGTGGTGGCGTACGTCGAGACCGGCGGTCACGCACAGGCCGCGAAGGGCCTGCTCCAGGAACGGCTCTCAAGCCTGCGTGGGCGGGAGCTGATCTTCCGGCGTGAGACCTCGGCCTTTGCCCAGACCCGCGAGTTTCTGTTCAAGCACGACCTGCTGCGCGAGGTGACCTACGAGAGCGTGCTGAAGAAGGTCAGACGGGCGCACCACAGGCTGGTGGCGGAGTGGCTCATGGCCAATGCGGGCGACCGGATCGGCGAGTACGCCGGGCTGATCGGTGAGCACCTGATCCTGGGAGGTCGCGAGCAGGAGGCCGTGGACTACCTGCTGTGGGCAGCGGAGGCAGCGCTGGGCGCGTACAGCAACCGGGAGGCGGAGCGCTTCTGTCGGCGAGCGCTGGAGCTCACATCCCCAAGTGTGCCCTCCGAGGCACAGCGGGCAGCGCTGCTGCAGGCCTTGGGACGCGCGCTGGCCTGTCAGGGCAAGCGAGAGGAGGCTGTCCTGGTCCTGCACGACGGCATCGAGCTTGCCCGGAAGCTGAATGACCCCGATAGATTGGCGCAGCTGGTTTACCAGTTGTCCGACACGCAATGGCGGCATGTATTCCAGCAGGCATCCGAGGAATGGATCCTGTGCCGGCAAGCGGTGGAGGAACTCGAGGGAGCGCCCGACAGCCCGGGCCTGGCGCGGCTGCTCCACGAGACGGGCAGAACAGCGCACTTCGCGCATCAACCCTACGAGACAATCGCTACCTACTGCCGGCAAGCCCTAGAGATGGCGCAGCGGCTGGGTCTGGTGGAGGTGGAACTGGAGTCCGTCATCACCCTCAATATGGCCAACCCCAACGCAGACGAAGCCATCTGCGCACTGCAGGAAGCCGCGACGCGGGCGGAGTCGCACGGCTTACTGGGAATCGCCGCACGCGCACACTTCGACCTTGCGTACACGTACGAACACTGTGAGATGGAGGATGGCTATGCAGCTGCCTCAGAGCATCGTCTTAAGGCATTGGAGCTCTGGGGCAGAGCAGGCGACATTCCACAGGTGTTGTTTGGCCTGCACGCACTAGCTTGGAACTACACCTTTGCGGGTCGAGGGCCGGAGCTTCCGGCGTTGATCGCCGAGACGCTGGATGATGTGAGCGTACCGGAGCGCCTGGCGAGGGAGACCAGGCTCGATATTGAGATGCCTGTTCTCTTCTGGAAGGGAGATTGGGCGCAGATACTGACGCTCTCGCGCCAGAGCGCGACGGAAGCACGCCGGCGCGGGGATCTGCCGGCCGTCGTCTACTTCAATTCGGGGATTGATACGGCGTCCACCGTCCTGGCCGATATGTTTGGTCAGGGCGACTTATGCGAGGCAGAAGCGGCGGTGCGTGAGAATACAGACCTGATCGAGGAGAATCCGCTGTTAGGGGCGAGAGCCCTGCACGTGCTCAGATTGGCACGCGTCAAGGCCCTTATGGGCCAAACCGAGGAGGCGCAGCGCCTGTTGAACGAAGGCGAGGCGTTATTGTGTGAGCGCGACGGGCCGGGCTTCAGCCCCTCTGACACAAAAAAGGGTGAGGATATGCTGCGTTCGGCAAGGATGCGCCTGGCTCGGGCCGAGGGACGCTGGAATGACGCGCTGGCCATAGCAGAGTCCAACGTAGATCGTCGCCGGAGAACCGGCGACCGCATGCGACAGGCGTACGCTCTGTTCGTAGTGGGCGATTGCCTCCACGAGCGTAATGGTCCCGGCGACCAGGAGCGGGCCCGCCAGGCCTACCAACAGTCGCTGGCGCTCTTCAATGAGATGGAATCCGAGGGACACGCGCAGGCCGTCCGGCAGCGGCTGGCGTCCCTGCCGCCCGTCCCGTAGGGGCGCCCCATTCCGCGTATCACCGTCGATGGACAACCGTGTACCTTACGCCAGACTCACCACCAACCAAACACCCGGTTGTCGGAATGGGTCGCCCTCGCCCGCGAGACACCACCGCGCCCCCGCGCACCCCCTGCGGCGGCGCCACCCCGTCGAGGGCGAGGCATTCCATTTACCCCGTTTGCCCTGCGGCATGGTCCCGCGTGCGGGGGCGTTGCGGAATTCGGCATCGGTTTTGGGAATGCCTCGCCCCTACCCGACAATATCTGCGTCGCCCGCCGGTAGGGGCGACCCATTCCCCGTATCACCTTCGACAGGCAACCGCGTACCTTACGCCAGCATCACCAC
>JBNGDZ010000744.1:0-1527 GCA_049975765.1 Armatimonadota bacterium | reverse complement strand
GTGCTGGACGAGGCCGGCGGCGGGGGCTACGTGCTGGAATACGGGGAGCAGGTCAGCCAGCCCGAGGTGGCGGACCCGATCCTTGTGGACGCAACCAGGGACGGTTTCCGCGTGACCACCGATGTGCTGCGGGCGGAGATCTTGCGCCAGCGCTTCGCGCCGCCGGGCGACCTGTGGCGTGATGCCAACGGTGACGGGCGATTCACCGAGAGTGAGCGGATCGCCATCGCCGATGAGGGCGCGCTGCTCGTGGACGCCGAGGGCAACAGGTACTCCACCGCCGGCCAGCCGGCCGAGACGCTGGAGGTCGAGGAGGCCGGCCCCGTGCGCACCGTGGTCCTCGCCGAGGGCCGGTTCGCCGGTGACGCAGGCGAGCTGCTGGGCTGGCGCTGCCGGATGTACTTCTATCGCGGCTTTGCGGGCGTGCCGACGGTCTTCACGCTGATCGGCGATGAGGGAACCTCCGTGCGTCCGCCGACGATGACGCTCATCGAGAGCCTCACGGTTCCCATCCGGTTCGCGCGCGAGTTCACGGCCGCCGACGTGCCTCCGGGCGACGCCGGCCAGGTGCTGACAGAGGGCATGAGGCTGCTGCACGACTATGACGACCACTACATCGTCACACGGGGCGATGCGGTCACTGAGCACGACGGGCGCACCAACGCGGCCGTCGGGATGAGCTACGAGGAGGGCGGCCTGCGCCGCAGCCTGGCCGTGACCATGCGCGACTTCTGGCAGCTCTACCCGAAGGCCTACTCGGCGCGGGGCTCGCGGCTGGTGGCTGAGATCTTCCCGGACCTGCCAAAGGATCAGTACGCCGACGAGGACCTGACGCCCTTTGAGCGCACCCGGCACTACTACTGGTTCAGCGACGGGAAGTACTCGATCCCCATGGGCGTGGCGCTGAGCTACGATCTGCTGTTCTATGCCTTCGACGATTCCGCGGTGAAGGAGCAGATGGACGAGGCGTGGGACCACATCCCCGTGCTGACTGCCAGCCCCGAGCACATGTGCAGGTCGGGCGCGCTGGGGGAGCCGCTGGAGCCGGAGCAGTCGGGCGTGTTCGAGAGCTTCCAGACCTACATGGACGAGGGCTTCGAGGCGCTGCAGGAGCGCCGGGAGAGCGTTGGGGAGTACGACTGGATGAACTTCGGCGACACGCACGGGGAGCGGTGGGTGAACTGGACGAACCAGGAGTATGACCTGCAGTGGGGCCTGTTGGTGCATTTCGCGCGCTCAGGCGACTGGCGCTTCTTCGACCGGGCGGAGGAGGCGGCGCGGCACACCGCCGCCGTGGACACCATCCACGCCGCGCCCAGCGATAGCCTCGTCGGCATCCAGAAGGCCCACTGCGTGGGGCACGTCGGCGGCTTCGACCTCGAGCGGCCCGAAGACGCGGCCTACTGGTACGCCGACGGCATCTGGAACACCGGCCACATGTGGTCGCAGGGGACGCTCACGGCCTACTGCCTCACCGGCGACCGACGCTACCTGGACGCCGGCATGCTGCTGGTGGACTGGATGGCC
>JBNGDZ010000743.1:0-1529 GCA_049975765.1 Armatimonadota bacterium | reverse complement strand
GCCGGCCCATGGCGTTGAAGACGAGCTGGTTGAGGCGGTACTGCACCGGGATCTGCGGCACCGACGGCCGCAGGCCGTGGATGCCGTTGATGGTAAAGACGATAGTGGGAATGGCGAAGCCGATCCACATGATGGGGTCGGCGAAGACCGAGCGCGCCCAGCGGGAGTGCTCTGCCAGCTCCACCGGCAGCACCGTGAGCGGGAATGACAGCTTCTCGTTATCCACCCACTGCCTGCGCAGTATGGACGCCAGGCAGAAGTAGGCCACGAAGAGAGCCACCACCGGGGGCAGCCACGCCGCCAGCGCCCCCAGCCACGGCCGCCACGGCACGGAGGCGCCGGAGCGCAGGCCCTCATAGAAGGCCGAGGCGATCCACTGCCCGGACTCGCCCTCCACGTCGAAGGGCACCGCCCACTGGGGGATGTGCTCGAAGAAGAGCTGCGCCCAGTCATTCGCGGGGTTGGCGTAGTAGTTGACGCAGATGAGCGCGGGGATCCATCGCTCCAGCAGCCCGCGGCTCATGGTGAGCGCGCCCACGAGGGTCATGGTATAGACCACGATCACCTCGTGCGGGCGCAGCGCGAGGCGCGGCGCCACCGCCCCGATGGCCAGGTTCGCCATCACCACCGCCAGCAGGATGCCGATGGCGGCGGGTGCGAACTGGCAGATGGCGATCTGGATGCTGCCCACCGTCATCTCAGCCCATGAGACCGTCCAGCAGGCGGCCGCTGCGCAGGCGGCCCCGATGACGACGGACCGGACGGACAGCCGGCGCGAGATCGCGATCACTCCGCGGTCGGGGGATGGCGCATCTCGCCGCCGCTTCGACTGCCAGGCCGCGAAGTCCTCCCGCCGGCGCGGCGGAAGGTGCTATGAAGCGGCCTGACGAGAGTGTGACCGCGGTGGTGGCTGTGAGACACGGATGCCGCGGAGGGACAGCTCGCCCTCCAGGCTGCTTACTCTATCGGTCCCAGAGCCTGCTCGATGGCCTGCAGGAGCGGACTGAGGTCGGAGCTTTTCTGGATGTAGGCGTCGGCGGCCCAGGAGAGGAAGTTGTCGGCGAAGGCGGGGTAGGCGGTGTTGATGATGACCGGCAGCGTAGGCTCGATGTCGAGCAGCTCCTGGAGCGCGCTGAGCCCGTCGCGCCCCGGCATGGCGATGTCCAGCACCACCACGTGGGGGGTCTCCGCGCGAACCTCCGTTGCGGCGCTGTCCGCGCTGTCCGCCAGCCGTACCCGGTAGCCCTCACGCTCCAGCTTGCGCCGGTAGAGCTCGCGCTGGCTCTCCTGATCGTCAACCACCAGCACCTCCGCCGGCCCTCGGGCCATCACCTGGCTCTGCGTAACTGCGCTCATCGCGACTCCCTCCGAACGTGCTGCAGCGATAGACCTCAAACCGCCACGAGCTCGAACGTGGCACACCTCTGGGGTGTCTATCGGCGGAGGAGGGTCGGACTTGAGTCTCAGTCCGCGTCGGGGCCGCGAAGCAGGGGGGGCGGCAGCAGGCCATCGGGTGGGCCGTGCGCGAC
>JBNGDZ010000742.1:0-1598 GCA_049975765.1 Armatimonadota bacterium | reverse complement strand
TGCTCGATGTGCAGCAGATCGTCATCGAGGGCGAGGCGGGCTGAACGGTCTTTGGCTTCGGCTATGTCGTAGGGAGGAGCGCTTTTCCCTGTCCGCCCGGCCGTTGCGGCCCCACGAGGCTGGCGAGGGGGGGGCATGCTGCCCACAGTGCTGCCAGACGCCGGGCCGGGCCGTGGTCCGGCCCCTCCACGCGAGCTTCCGCTCGCCTAACGGCAGGGATTGGCACTTGAATGGCTGGCCGCCTGGCCGGCCGTTGTCATCCCGTTCGTGTCCCATGAACCACCATCAGGCGGTCAGACAGATGACCGGAGGCACTGCACGCGGACGCACCATCCGAGAGCGGCTCGAGCGGCTCGAGCGGGAGCAGCTCTCCCCCTTTGCCACACTGGCGGCGGAGTCCCGCGGGCGGGAGCGTGCCACCGAGCCAGACCCCGTCCGCACCGCCTTCCAGCGCGACCGCGACCGCATCATCCACCTCTGCCGAGCCTTCAGGCGCCTCGCTCACAAGACCCAGGTGTTCATCGCCGCCCGGGAGGACCACCTCCGCACCCGCCTGAGCCACACCCTCGAGGTCTCCCAGATCGCGCGCACCATCTCCAAGGCCCTGCGGCTGAACGAGGAGCTCACCGAGGCCATGGCCCTCGGTCACGACGTGGGGCACACACCTTTCGGCCACGCCGGCGAGTGGGCGCTCGATGAGGCCTACCGGCTCTACGACCCCGAGGCCGCCTTCGCGCACGCCGAGCACAGCATCCGCGTGCTGACGGTGCTGGAGCGAGACGGTCGTGGTTTGAACCTCACACGCGAGACGCTGGAGGGCATCGCAGCACACTCCAAGGGCGCCGAGGATACCCGGGAGGCGCTGGTGACCGGCCGCGATATGAGCCTGGAGGCCATGGTGTTGCGCATCGCCGACCGCATCGCGTACCTGAACCACGATCTCGACGACTGCCTGCGCTCCGGCCTCCTGCGGCTTGAGGATGTTCCCCGTCGCTGCATCGAGATTCTCGGGGAGCGGCACAGCGATCGCGTGGGGGCGATGGTCGAGGACCTGATCGCTCACAGCGAGGGCGCGCCGGCGCTGAACATGAGCGAGCGCGTCACGGCGGCGATGGATGACCTGAAGGACTTCCTCTTCGAGCGCGTCTACCTGGGGCCGCCGCTGCTGCCCGCGCGCCAGAAGGTCCTTGGGATCATCGAGCGGCTCTTTGAGCTCTACATGGAGCAGGACGAGGCCTACGAGGCCGACATCGGGCCGGTGCCGGGCTTCACGGCCATGCGCGCCCGGTCGGTGTGCGACTACATCGCGGGCATGACCGACCGCTTCGCGCGCGACAAGTACGTGCAGCACTTCCTGCCATCAGGCTACCCGCAGTTCTGAGTCACGGCGGCCGGGTGAGGTGAGTGTGGCGAACCGCAGCCTCCCCCGCAACCGCTGCGCGGTCGCATCCGGCTCCGTCCCGAAAGGTAATGGCGCCTCGCCCTTCCCGATAGCGGGGGCCTCCCCCGCACGTCGGGCTTCCAGCCCGACAGCGTCTGCCTCCTCGTCCTCCTCAGCAGAGACCGCTTGCGGTCCCCCAGAGGGGTCGGGGCAGCGG
>JBNGDZ010000741.1:0-1655 GCA_049975765.1 Armatimonadota bacterium | reverse complement strand
CAGCCGCATCCGGATGGGGACGCCCTCAAGCCCGAACTCCTCGCGCAGGCGGTTGCGCAGGTAGCGCTCGTACGAGAAGTGACACAGGTCCGGGTCATTGACCTTCAGCACGAAGGTCGGCGGCCGGCTCTCGACCTGCGTGGCGTAGTATACCTTAAGAGCGCGCGAACCGCGAACCGGTGGGTGATGTTGCGTCATGGCGCGCTGGATGACGCGGTTGACCTCTGAGGTGCGCACGCGCCTGGTGAACTGCTCCGCCACGTCCGCTCCCGTCTCCAGCAGCTCACGCAGTCCCTCGCCCGTGATGGCGGAGGTGAACACCAGAGGCGCGTACTCCAGGAACGAGAGGTGGTGACGCAGAATGCGCTCGAAGTCCCCCCGGGCGGTCTTCTCCGCGCGGCGCCGCTGGCCCTCGGTGGCGTCCTCCGGCGGCGCCATGATCTCCTGTACGATGTCCCACTTGTTCGCCGCAATGACGATGCCGCGGCCGGCCTTCTCGATCTCGCCGGCGATGCGCTCATCCTGCCGGGTGATGCCCTCGAAGGCGTCCAGGACCAGGATCCCCACGTCGGCGCGCTGCATGGCCCGCACCGTGCGCAGGGAGGAGTAGTACTCCGCGCCATCGGCCGTGCGGGCGCTCCGCCGCAGCCCCGCGGTGTCGATCAGCCGCAGCGGCCGCCCCTCGAACTCCACGGCGATGTCCACCGCGTCGCGCGTGGTGCCCGGCGTCTCGTTGACGATCACCCGCTCCTCGCCGAGCATGGCATTGACGATGGCCGACTTGCCCACGTTCGGCCGGCCCACCAGCGCGAAGGCGATCTCATCCTCAGCGCGCTCGACCGGCTCGGCAGGCTCGGGCAGGATCTCCGCAAGCTCTTCCGTCAGGCTCTGCAGGCCGTAGCCGGTGCGGGCGGAGACGCGATGCGGCTCGCCGATCCCCAGCTCCCAGAAGTCGTGGAGGCCCTCGGCGGTGTTCTCCAGCTTGTTGACTATCAGCAGCACGGGCTTGCCGGTGCGGCGCACCACCTCGGCCACTTCGCGGTCGGCCGGCGTGATGCCCTGCAGCCCGTCCACCATCATCACCAGCACGTCGGCCTCTCTCAGGGCCGCGGCCGCCTGCTCGGTGACCTCCGTGATCAGCTCATCGCTCTCGGCCCCGACCAGGCCGCCGGTGTCCACGAGGATGGCTATCCTGCCGCCGATCCCGACCTCGGCGTAGAGTCGATCGCGCGTAATGCCGGGCCGGTCATCAACCACCGCGAGCTGGTGGCCCACCAGCCGGTTGAAGAGGGTGGACTTGCCCACGTTCGTGCGCCCGACTATGGCGACGATGGGTACTGGCATGGGCACTTCCAGTGCTCAGAGGTGGTCGTTGCCCGGTCGTCTGGAGGCGCGCGACTGTGCTCGCGCCCGCTCGTTGGCGCTGCCGTCCTTGCGCTGTGCGAGGGGCGGTCCTGCCCTCGGCCGTTCGTGTCGCCCCGAGCGTTGGCGCGGCGATGACATGGACCGCCGGGACAGATCTCGCTTCGCGCGATGCTCGCTACGCCGTCCCCAGCCGCTCCCTCACCAGCGGCACGAGCCCGCCGGCGGCCACGAGCTCCGCGGCGATGCCCGTCAGCGGCTGGAACGTGAACTGCTCGCCGGTGGTGTGGTCC
>JBNGDZ010000740.1:0-1662 GCA_049975765.1 Armatimonadota bacterium | reverse complement strand
TGACGCTGCCATCCGGCCACCATGCCAGCTCGGTGAAGCCCGCCGGGATCGACTCACCGCCCTGCAGCAGCCGGCAGTGCGAGGCGTCCCGTAGATGGCCCTGCGGCAGCGGAATCCCGCCGCTGACCGGCCACGCCGGCCGATCCTCCACCGGGTCGGTGACCGACAGGTCGATGCGGGCCCGTTCGACGCCGCAGCGCTCCGGCCGCAGCGGCTCGGCGACGAAGGTGGCGACCTCCGACTGCACCTCGCTCTCGCCCCGCCCGGCCGCCACGCGGTAGCGGTAGGTCGCTCCGCGCTCGAGGCCCCGAAGCGTGACGCGATGGTTGTATGTCGCATCATCCTCCTCCGCCACCTGGTCGAGCGCCTCGCCCTCGCCCCAGCGCACGCGGCCGGTGACGGGCCGGTCGGTCAGGAAGCAGACATCCACGTCGAGCGTCGCCCGGTCCTCGTCCGGCGCACAGAAGGTCTCAACGTCGCTGATGGTCAGGCCCGGCGGCCGCAGCATCTCGCGCGTGAGGGTCAGCTCCGAGATGCGCGCGTCCTGGGCGGGCCCATCGCACACGAGCCGGATCGCCTGACCCTCCCGCAGGGCCACCGGCTGGGGCGTGGACCAGATCCGGATGAGGCCGTCATCGTTCGCGGCGGCCAGTAGCGCCACCCACTCATCCTCGACGAACACCTGCACCCGCTCCTGCCGCTCGGGGCTGTCCTGGAGCACCACGTTCAGATGATAGCTGCCGGAGACGGGCGCCGCCAGCGTCGCCGAGGCGCCCTCGGCGTCGGCGACGAGTGAGCGGTCCTCGATGTGCATGTCCTGGAGCCGGGCGGCGGTCAGATCGACCGTCACAGCCCCCAGCGCGCGGAGCTGCTTGCGCCAGTAAAGCCACGGCTCCTCCACCCACATGCCCTCGGAGAGCAGCTCCGAGACGGAGCCGACGCGGGGCTTGAGGCGGTCGGATTCGCCTGGACCGCGCACCACGAACCACTCCTCAGAGCTGTCCTGGTCCCCGCTGGGTGGGCGGTACTGGCTGAGCACGTAGGCGCGATACTCGGTCTGGCCCTCCTCGTTGTGGTTGAGCTGCAGGTCCATGGAGTAGTACACGGAGCTCCCGTCGATGTAGCCGCGCAGGTCCCGATTCTCAGAGAGCACGTCGGGATTGCGGATGCTGGGCTTGAAAGAGCCGTTTGAGAAGACAAGCATCATATCCGTGCCCAGCATGCCGTCCTGGCGGCCGGTGGCGGTATCGTTGTCGCAGTCGAGGTACAGGATGAGAATGGTGCCGGGCCTTCGGAAGTCGTCGGCGAAGTCCAGCCGCCAGACCCAGCGGTCGCCGGCCACGTTGCCGAAGTACAGGTCCGTGAAGTCGTTGGCCTGCTCGAAGTTCCCGGCCACTTGGTCGCCGTCAGCCACCGAGCCGTCCTGGTAGATCAGATGCATGTCGTCCGCGCGCCGGGCGTCCATCCCCAGGACCTGCTCGGCCATGTCCGGGATGCCGTCGGAGTCGGTGTCCGCATCCTGCGCGAGGGCAAGGCCGCAGGTGAGCACAACTGCCGCGATGATCATGCCCAGGCGGTTCATAGGCGAGCCTCCATCCGCGACGTAGGACTGCAAACGGGGGCACCACTGGCCCCCTCAGAGAGGGCCGCGCGAGCGCCGTC
>JBNGDZ010000739.1:1372-1667 GCA_049975765.1 Armatimonadota bacterium | reverse complement strand
CCGCTGGACCAGTCGAGGAACTCATTGCCGTCCACATCCCAGACGACACAGCCCTCGGCGTGGTCCCAGACCACCGGCATCTGGTCGCCCATGGAGCGCGGCTCGTAGGCGCGCGCCATCTCGATGATCTCTGTGGATCGGGGGCCTGGAAGCTCAGTGATGATGTTGGGCATTGGGGTCGCCTCTTTAGCGGACTCGGCCCCAGAGGGAGCCGTACACAGTAACTGGCGGGCGATGGCAGCGCTGTGAGCACATCACCACCCGCACAGAGTATACCGGCCGGTGTCGGGGCTGT
>JBNGDZ010000739.1:0-1362 GCA_049975765.1 Armatimonadota bacterium | reverse complement strand
CCCCCGCCGCAGCAAGCCAGGACCGCCGATCCACCGGCCCTACAGCTCGACCAGCGCGCCGGAGTCCACCGACTCGTGCACGCCCGCGGCGATCTTGGTGGCCTCCAGGCCGTCGTGGCCGTCGGGGTAGTCGCCGAGGTCGTCCATGGTTCCACCCTCGAGGAGCACGTTCACGTTCCGGGCGAAGTCGGCGATCGAGTCCATGCCGTAGCCCTCAAAGATCTCCCGGCCCTGCTTGTCGTAGCGCAGGCGCAGGAAGCTCTGGTTGTGGGTGGCCATGCCCTCCTCGTAGTTGCAGGTGACGGTCCCGCGGTCCTGGGAGTCACACTCCATCATGCCCTCGGTGCCCACCAGCCGGATGCCCTGATTGACGATGGCCTCGAAGGTGTCGGGAAGGATCCAGGAGGTGTCGAACATCACCGACGCCCCGTTGTCGAACTCCACCTTGGCGGAGACGGAGTCCCAGGTGTCCACGCCGAGGCTCTGGAGCTTGCCCTTGTAGCCGGTGGCCCACACACGCACTCCGTTGGCGTTGTCCATGAGGAAGCGGGCCAGGTCATAGAAGTGGATGCCCAGGAACCACGCCGGCGAGCTGTTGACCGCCCACCCGGGGAACCAGTCGCGGGGGACCTCGATCCGGTCCTCCATGTGCGAGTAGCCGTACTCGATCTCGCCCAGGTCGCCGGCGTCTATCTTCTGCTTCATGGCGATGTGGTACTCGTCATAACGCTTATGGAAGTCCACCTGCAGGAGCACGCCGGCCTCCTCGCAGGCGTCGATCATCTCCTGGCAGCCCTCGACCGTCACATCCAGGGGCTTCTCGGAGAGCACGTGCACGCCGGCCTCCGCCGCGTCGATGACGATCTCGCGGTGGTAGGGGTCGGGCGTGACCACGGTGACGCCGTCGAGCTGCTCCTTCTCCAGCATCTCCTTGTAATCCACGTAGGGCACGAAGTCGAACTCCTGCGTGCGCTCCTCCAGCAGCTCCTCGTTGATGTCGGCGGCGGCGACCAGCTCCGCCTCGCCCCAGTAGCCCATCTGCCTGAAGCAGCGCAGGTGGTTGACGCCGAAGGTCCCGATACCGATAACTCCGATGCGTGCCTGTGCCACGACGGATTCCTCCCGTCCCTCAGATGCGACGACCCTCACGCCGGGCGGCCGCCCGGCTCTCACTCACGTCCGCTACGGCGATACGAATTCGCCGCGCGATGCGTCATCCCTTCGTGGAGCGGCGTTCCCGTGACGCACGATCGCACGAGGTCCTGCCGCAACGCAGCAGCTACCGGCCGCCACCCCATAGGGCCTCGGCCCAGCGCTCCAGATCGTCGTACTGGTGGCGCCAGGTGGTATAGATGACCCCAC
>JBNGDZ010000738.1:0-1709 GCA_049975765.1 Armatimonadota bacterium | reverse complement strand
CCCCCATGGTGCTTCGTGCTGCACTTCTCGGGGGCTGAGCTTCGGGGCGAGAACCCGCTGGGCATGGGCCTGTACTGGGATGCCAGCCCGCAGTTGCGGCGCCGGATGCGCGTCTTCGACACGCCCTGGGGGCCGTGTCGCACGTTGCTGGGTGACGATGCCCGCGAGTACTGGGAGTTCTTCCAGCGCGCCGAGCGCTTCGCCCGCCAGCGCCGGCTGATGGCCGCCGAGCGCCTCTTCGGCGAGTTCGAGGTCATCACCAACCTGCACCACCAAGGCCTGGTGGATCAGAACGCGGTTGTCCTGGGCTGCCAGGACACATCCGGCGGGGGCCTGGTGCCGGTGATGCTGCGGGAGAACACGCCCGGCTACCTCTTCCATTCCCTGCCCAACCTCGCCGATGAGGTCATCGACGTGCTGGGATGGCGGCAGCGGGCCGAAGGTCACGACGTACTGCATCGGCTGCGGTCGGCGAATGTGATGCCCCACGGCGCCGGCTACATGCTGCCAGGCGTGGCCAGAGTCACAGAGGTGCACGAGATGAATGGGCGGCGCTACTACGAGGTGGAGTCCGCCGAGGGTGGCGTGCGCATCGTGCTGGGAACGCCCCGGGACCTGACCTACGCTTACCGCGGTCGTCGCGTGATCCTCGGCAGCGCCGAGTGCCGGCTCGGCGAGATCGCCGCGCGCCTGCGACCGGTGTCGGTCCTGAAGACCTGAGCACCAAGAAGACGGCAGGCTGAAGGCCTGCCTACGAAATCGTCACGGTAGACACTACCAGGCTCAAGCCCGCGCCACTAATGTGCCCGCGGGTCTCGTCGCGGCCCACGCCCGGCGATCAGTCGCGGAACATGCGGAAGTCCACCGGGTCGAAGCCGGCGGCGCGCAGCAGCTGTGCGGCCTCAGCCCGGTATGCCGCCACCGCCTTGGCGCGCTCCTTCTCCGTGTCGGCCTTCACGTATCGCTCGACATGCCCCTCGATCTTACTCCACGCCGGGTTGTTGGCGATAGCCCAGATGGCAAGCTGCGCCGCCGCCCGCGAGGGACGCGCACGTCCGATATGCTCCGAGAGCAGCGCCATCCGCCGGTCAGGGCAGGGTACCGGGCTCATGCGGTCGTAGCGGGTGGGAGCGGGGCGGTCGTAGTTCGTGCAGGCCGTGGGGATCTCCACGTAGGCATAGCCGCGACGCGACAGGTCGATGGGCACCCAGCCGATGGTCGTCATGCCCTGCCGCTGCTGCTGGCCCTCTATCTGCTGGGCCCAGAACTGCGTGCCGGGCGCGACATAGACCTCGTCGGGGCCAAAGGCGCCGCTGCGCAGCCGCCCCCGCACCGACTGGTCGCCATTGCCGTAGAACACGCCCTCCACCGCGCCGCTCTCCAGCGCCTCCAGCAGCTCCATCGGCTCTGTCCGCCGCGCGCCGAACGCCGGCAGCGCGCTCGCCAGCGCCACGGCGCCGAGCAGCATCACGCCGATCAGCGTGTGCCTGTTCATTGCGGCCACCTCCCGGTCAGTGCATCCTGTGTGTTTCGACGCCTCTCCCGGCCCGCAGGTTTCATGACCCTCGGTATCGAAGCTGTATCTACTCTTCGATAGCACCTCGCCGGGAGGGATCGTGATGTTGACTCTGCTCGTGCTGGCAGCGCTGCTTGCACCCTCATGGGCCATCGCCGAGGAGGCGGTCCTCGCCGAGGGTGGCGAGGCCCTG
>JBNGDZ010000737.1:0-1714 GCA_049975765.1 Armatimonadota bacterium | reverse complement strand
GTTATGAACAAACCGACGATCTCTGACGGCAGGCAGAGGAACGCGTCCTCGATGGCCCGCGTCGGCTGGGCGCCATTGTCCATGCGGTTGGCAATGGCGTGCGCCATCACGTCACTGATGTGTACGCAGCGGCCATCGGGGAGTGTGGGGTAGCGTCCCACCTGCTCGTCGGCCACGGCCGTGAACCGGTGGCCGGCATCGGTGAGGCGGCGGATCTCGGCCTCCACGTCCAGCTCGTCCTCGAAGCAGCCCACCGCGCCGTTGGCCACGTAGGCCAGGCCGTCCCCGACCACGAATGGGTGCGCCCAGCGGCTGTCGCCACCGGAGTTGCTGCGACTGTGTGCGATCCCGACACGGCCGGGGAGCGTCATCTCGTTGAGGCTCTCCCGGAGGACGCTGCAGTCGCCAACGACTTTGCAGTGCCTGACCTGGCCTCCGGTGAGGGTCGCCAGCCCTGAGTAGTAGCCGCCGGCCAGACCCTCCTGCGCCTCGATCATCTCGAGCAGGATCGGTGCGGCGGGCTCCTCTCCCACATACCCGGCGATGTTGCACACGTGGCATCACCTGCGCCAGGGGGCTGCGCGCTGGGGGGGAGGATAGCAGGTGTGTGCGGTGAGGTCAATGGGTGACGGAGCCATCATCAAGGCGGGCGAGGCGGCAGGCAGGTGCGGGCGCGGCGGCGGCGAAAACAGCACGACGTGTGGCGATAAGATACCTTCGTCGGTGACGGCAGGAATCGACGGTCGAGGGCGCAACCATGGGAAGCTGTCGGATACACCTATCGTGCATCATCACGCTCGCCGTCGCCCTTCCGTGCGCGGCGCAGCCGCCTCCTCCTCCGGCGCCGCTGCCCGGAGTTGAGGTGCTGGACGTGCTCGGGCCTGCACCCGGCGAGTCCATCGCGCGGCTCTGGCGGGCGCAGACCTCGATCGACGACGAGGGCGCGCTGGTCGCCAAGCAGAGCACGGCGCCTGCCGAGAGTCTCGTGGTTGACGGCAGTCCCGTCCTCACGCTCACGTGCAACTTCGAGCAGACCACGATCCCTCGCGGAGTGTGGGATCGAACCGTGGAGCTGGACCTTACCGGGTGCACCGCGGTCTGCTTCGACGTGTTCGCCGAGAACCTCCCGGCCATCAGCCGCGCCAACCTCTACCTGCGTAGCGGCGATGGGTGGTATGGCGCCTACTGGTACCCGAGTGAGGAGGGCCGGTGGTGCCGGATCCGTCTGCCGCTCGGGGAGTTCTACGTTGATAAGCCCGGGGGCGGCTGGGCGGACATCCGCACCATTCGCTTCAGCCCCTGGGCGGGTCTGCGGCAGGATGCCGTGCTTCACATTGCCAACTTTGGCCTGGAGCGCATGTCCGTTCCCGCGGCGGTCGTACTGCCGGAGTACCTGGACCGCGACGGCCGCCCCGTGGATGCGGGTAGCTTCCCGGAGACCGTCTCGGGGCTGCTCGATGGCGCCGGCTGTCCGCTGCCGACGCTCAGCTCGGGGGAGCTCTCCGCCCAGCGGCTTGCGGACCTGAAGCTGCTCTTCCTTCCCTACGCATCGGGAATGCCGGCGGAGCAGGCGGATGCCATCGCGGAGTTCGTGCGGGCCGGGGGCAGGCTGATCGCATTCTTCGCCGTTCCCGAGCAGTTGGCCGAACTCCTCGGCGTCCGCCAGCGCGGATACCGAAGCGCCGCGCGCGCCGGCGAGTTCTCAGCGATGCGG
>JBNGDZ010000736.1:0-1754 GCA_049975765.1 Armatimonadota bacterium | reverse complement strand
CCTCCCGTCTTCCGCGTGGGTCGGGCTTCGAGCTCGAAGCGGCCTCCCGCCCCCCGCGTCGGTCGGCCCTCCAGGCAGGCAACGGCCGGGCGGGGGTTGGGTGTCTGGCTGCCTTGAGGCTGTGCGGCGCACTCCCTGGAGGGGCCGCGGGGCGCGCAGCGCCCGGTGAGGCCTGCGAGCGTGGCGAGAAGGCCGAGGGTTCCGCCCCGGCCAATGCTACTTCCGCCACTAACCACCAGGAGCTGCCGTCCTACGTCCAGTCGATCTGGTGGTACTCCCAGGGACAATAGGGCAGGGCGGCGGCCAGGCGCTCACGGTCGTCAGGCTGCTCGTTCCCGATCGTCAGCAGATCGGATGCCACAGCGCTCTTGACGTCGAGCCGGCGCATCAGCAGCCGGTGCAGCAGCAGCTCCTTGCCCTCGATGGTGATCTCACGCCTCGCCTGCGGGCCCTCCCAGATGGTGTGCTCGAAGCTGGGCGACCAGATGTCGATCCTGAGGTGGGACACCGCGTCGAAGTCCTCACAGACTCTCTCGAAGAGCCGCGCCGGGGCGATGGCCTGGCCCATGATCATGGTGTGGCGCAGCCCCTCCTCGAAGCCCATCTGGCGCATGAGCATCCGGTAGGGGCTGTCCACGCAGGCGATGGTGGTCACCGGCCAGCCGCGCCGTGCCCCCTCCGCGCAGATCCCGCGCAGCACCTCTTCGACGGCCTCCTTCCCGGTGCCCGCGATCTCCAGGATGCTCACGCTCTCCCGGGGCCGTGCGCCGGTTCGCACTGAGGCGATGCAGTAGCCTCGCAGATCGCCCTCGGCAGGATGGCGCACCAGGATAATGTCCTGCGGGATAACGGTGAAGATCATGTCGGTCAGCGCCATCTCCCAGTAGCTCTCGTGGCGTGGCCGGAAGCCCCCGTAGTCGCCGAAGGCCGCGCTGAAGACGCGCAGCAGCTCCGGCTGGATCGCAAGCGCGTCTTCGAGAGCGCCCACCGCGGTGTCGGCCGGCCCGACGTCGCCCGGCGCCCACGTAAGCGTGCGCATGTAGACGAGGTCGCGGTGGCCGGAGCGCTCGTAGAAGCGATAGCCCGGGCTGCGCTCGGCGCCGCGGTAGACCATCAGCGCCTGAGCGCGATCGCGCAGGAACTCGCGGGCGGCATCGATCATGGCGCTGCCCACGCCGCGGGAGCGGAAGTCCTCCCGGGTCCCGACGGCGTGCTCGAAGGCCGTATCGATGATCCTCCCCGGCGCCACCTGGAACTGGCGCTGATCCAGCGGGATGGCGCCGATGGGCACGCCGTCGAGGAAGGCCATCGACGCGGTGTTGGATGGGTAGCGCAGCCAGTCCTCGCGGCGTATCGGCGGGAAGATGGCGTTGCGGATCGACAGCATCTGCTCGATCTCGTCGGGCCACTTCATCTCACGGCAGACGAGGTTCTCCATGCAGCTTGCTCCCTTCGTCAGGACCTCTTCGCGGCGTGCGTTCCGGGTGCTGCGTACACTTCTGAGACCGCCGCCCACCTGTTCCACGACGCAGCGTCGTTCCCTGCATGGGGAAAGTCAGCGCCGGGCCGGACAGTCGAGAGGGGATGTCGTTCCGTGGCAGGGACACTGGGAACCTGTGGTCTCGGTCCGTGCGCCGTGTGCCGTGGTCCCCCTCTCCGGCACGGAGGGTGCCCGAAGGAGAGGCCCGCCCCGCAACGGCCTCAATGGCCGGGCGCGTGAGGTGCATGTCAGGACATTAGCTGCACATGGGAAG
>JBNGDZ010000735.1:0-1756 GCA_049975765.1 Armatimonadota bacterium | reverse complement strand
GCCTTACACCGCCAGCCATGTGGCACACGCGCCCCCGCCTGCGCGCCTTTACCGGGCCGGGGTGGAACCTCGGGAGACCTCTGGTCTCGCCTTCTCGCCACGCTCGCAGGCCTCACCGGGCGCTGCGCGCCCGGCGGCCCCTCCACGGGGTACACTGCACACCGTCCAGCCAGCCACGCACCCAGAACGTTGCTCTTGAGTATGCGGACTTGCGCAGGTCAGCTCGAGGCGGTCAAGGCTGGTCACCTTCTTGCGACGGAGGGCCCGTCACCGGGCCCTCCGCTGCGTCGCCTGCCTCACGATCCGGTCACTTCGCCCGCTGCAGCCGGGCGGCGATGTCCTCCCAGTTCACCACATCGAAGAAGCCCTCCGTGAACTCGGTGCGGCGATTCTGGTAGTCGAGGTAGTAGGCGTGCTCCCACACGTCCAGCACCATGATGGGCGCCACGCCCCACTGCGCCAGATTCTGGTGCTTCTCGGCCTGCAGGATAACGAGCTTCTCGCCCAGAGGCTGCCAGGCCAGCACGCCCCAGCCGGAGCCCTGCACGGAGTTGGTCGCGGCCAGAAAGTGCGCCCTGAAGTCCTCGAAGCCGCCGAAGTCGGTCGCGATCTGATCGGCCAGCGGACCGCCCGGCGTCCCGCCGCCGTCGGGACTCATGTTGCTCCAGAAGATGCTGTGGAAGATGTGCCCCGAGTAGTTGAAGGCCAGCGCGTCGCACAGAGCGCGGATGGCTGAGAAGTCTCCGGCCTCGCGGGCGGCCGCGACCTTCTCCTCCGCCTCGTTAAGTCCGTTCACATATCCCTGATGGTGCTTGTCGTGATGCAGCGTGAGCGTCTGCTCCCCCAGGAACGGCTCCAGCGCGTCGTAGTCGTACGGCAGTGGCGGTAGCTCAAATGGCATCTGTCCGACCCCTCCTCCGATGATGTCGTCGAGTGCGTCAACGGCTCCCGCTGCGGCGGGTGTGGCCCGGCCGCTGCCGCTCAGAAGAGCCACGCCGGCGAGGCCGGCTGAGGCAACGGCCCGAACGAACTCACGTCTTTCCACCTCACCACCTCCTCAAGATGCTCCCGTGCACGCATCTGCCTACGGATTCGCCGTCGGGCGCATCTATCCTGCCCCGGATTCAGGCTCGTACTGCTGCAGAATCTCCTCGTAGTGCGCGGCGAAGAGCTCGCGGTCGAAGTCCCACATGTCGTTCATCATCTCCCGCTGCTCCTCCTCATCGAGGTAGTCCATCACCGGGATGAAGAAGCTCTTGTCCTCCGTAGTGATATGGTCAGGATACAGCTCTGCGAGGGTCTGAAGCGCATCCACGATCTCCTCCCGCGCGCCCTCGTTGCCGCCCTCCCAGCGCTCGGTGGCGTCCAGGAGCGAGGCGTTGAGCTCGCGCGCCCGCCGGTGGTCGTCGAGCAGCCGCTGCAGGGTCTGCTGATGCTCGTCGGAGATCGTGCGCTCCTGGAGCGCCTCGAACAGGATGTCCTCCTCCTTGCCGTGGTGGCACTCGTCGGCGTACTCCCGCATAAAGGCCACCGCGGCGCGGATGAACTCGGTGTCCGGCTCGGCCGAGGCGTCTTTCTCCAGGCGGCCGGCCTCCCGGTCGATCAGCGCCACCATGCGCTCGATGCGCCTGTGCTCTATCATCAGCGGTCCGATGGGCAGCATTCCCCGATCCCTCCACTGCGAATACCAGTGGCTCCCGGCCGCAGAGGCCGGGAGCCACGATGAGCGTAGCGGACCTCAGTGCTCAGATGTACT
>JBNGDZ010000734.1:0-1758 GCA_049975765.1 Armatimonadota bacterium | reverse complement strand
CCCCTGTACTACATCATCAAGGCCTACTACACGGTCGACGGCTACACCTCCGATCCGGTCAGCGTGAAGGTCTACCGCTGACGAGCGGGGACGGAGAGGGAGGCACCGCGAGGCGGGGTCTGGCGTCAGCCGGCCCCGCCTCTTCGGCGGGCCGAAGCGGGCCTGGTGACGCGCAGGTCGACCTCCACCCAGGCAGCCAAGACCCAGGCAGAGGAGCCAGCATCATGGCCTGCCGCGTCGCGGCGTTGACGATGCTCATCGCAGGCGCCTGTGTATCCGAGGACGGAGGTGGCCCCGTGGTCAGCATCCGGGGCGAGGAGTTCCTGATCGACGGCCGACCGACCTACGAGGGCGTGAGCTTCCGCGGACACAGCATCGAGGGCCTGCTCTTCAACAGCCGCATGGTGCAGGCTATCTTCGACGACGAGAACACTGAGACGAGACGGCTGTGGAAGTATCCCGACACCGGCGAGTGGGACGCCGAGCGCAACACGCGTGAGTTCGTCGCCGCCATGCCCTCCTGGCGCGAGCATGGCCTCCTGGCTTTCACCGTGAATCTGCAGGGCGGCGGCCCCATCTACACCCGGCCATTCCCCTACAACCAGTACATCAACTCCGCCTACGACCCGCAGGGGCACCTCAAGGCCGATTACATGGCCCGGCTGGCATCGATCCTCGACCGGGCCGCGGAGCTGGACATGGCCGTGATCCTGGGGCTGGCCTACTTCGGCATGGATCACCGCTACATCGAGAGCCCCGCCGCGATCAGGCAGATGGCGGACGAGGTCGTGGACTGGCTGGTCGAGCGCGATGACCGGCACGTGCTCATCGAGATCGCCAACGAGGCTACCCGGATTCGCAGCCGCAACGGGGATGTGGGCGCGCTGGAGCTGAGGGAGCGCATCCGCGCGCGCAGCCGGGAGCGCTACCGCGACGGCTTCACGCTCCTGTGCTCCACCAGCCTTGGGGGCGGCGGCATGCACGACGACGAGCACCTGCGCGCCATGGACTTCATCCTGGTGCACGGGAACGGGCAGAGCCCCGACGACCACCGCCGGATGATCCGCGAGATCCGCGCCAGCGACGCCTTCGGAGAGCACCCCAAGCCGATCGTCTTCAACGAGGCCCACACCGAGGTCGGCTGCCTGCTGGCCTGCGCCGAGATGCACGCCTCGTGGGGATACTTCGACCAGGGGACGAACAACTACCGCGACGGCTTCCAGACGCCCCCGGTGCGCTGGGAGATCAACACCGAGGACAAGCTGCGCTTCTTCGAGGCCCTGCGAGCCATCACGCGCGGCGAGGAGCCGAGGTGGCTGGTCTCCCCGCCGCACCTGCGCGGCTTCGAGGGGCTACCGGAGGAGGGACCGGTCAGCGGGCGGATCGAGGTCTCGCTGCCCATCGATGATCGCTGGGGCGTTGACCGCGTGGAGTTCTTCATCGATGGGGAGCGCGTCAACGTCGAGCGGCGGTTCCCCTATTGCCTCGGCGGCGACACCGAGGGCCGCCTCCACGGCTATGACACGTCGAGACTCGCGCCGGGCGAGCACACGCTGCGCGCCGTCGCGCATTCGGTCGCGGGGGCGGTTACCGAGGTGGAGACGACATTCATCCTGACCGACCGGTGACAGGCCCAACGCGACCGGCCTGGGCCACGGACAACGGCGGGCCGGACGGTGGTCCGGCCCCTCCACGCGAGCTTCCGCTCGCGTAACGGCAGGCGTTGCCAGCGGGCGGGGGCGCCCGCCATACCCCTGT
>JBNGDZ010000733.1:0-1763 GCA_049975765.1 Armatimonadota bacterium | reverse complement strand
ACCCGAGCATCTCCCGTACCGGGCAGGTCGCGACGACCGCGGCGTTGCGCCCCTCGCAGGCGACCGGGAGGGCCACCACGCAGCATCCCGGCGCCGCCGGGGCGTCGAGGGTTTGCGAGCCGCCCCGGGCGCGGGCGATCCGGCTCCCACTCCCCGTAGAGGCCCACGGAGTCTACCTCCGCGACGTCCGGCGCATAGCCGTAGTCCCCCCGGCGCAGCTCATACTGCCGCACGGGCGTGTCGTGGGGGCCGCGATCGCGCTGCTCCTCGCGCCACAGCACGTGCAGGCTGCTATCGACGAGGAAGTCCCGCTCGGCGTCCCCGTTTGCGTCGGTCACAAACCAGTCGAAGAGCACGTAGCCGCGGACGTCATGCCCCTGCGAGAGGTGCTCTTCCAGATCCTCATCGAACACGTTCCACTGGCAGTCCTCACACCACCATCGCCCCAGACGGCCGAGCTGCCAGCTTGACCAGGTGCCGGGATCACCGGCATTGTCCTGTTCTGATGTGCCCTGTAGCGACGCCGACCCAATCAGCTTGAGCTGATAGGCGAACCAGGGTTTGAGGCCGCGGGCGATGATAGTGCCCCGTAGCGCCTGCCCCTCGCCCCGGCAGCGGATGCTCGCGCTATGTCCTGCATGGCCGTAGGCGAAGGCGTCGCGGAAGGCCTCACCGTAGGCCACACCCGCAACGTCCCGCCACCGCTGCTGTTGCGGCTCGCGGACCACGAGCGGCCTCATCTCCACCATCGGAGGCTCCGGCACGATCACTCGCCTCTCAGGTTCGGGCCGCGGCAGGCCCAGGTGCCACCATCGCAGCAGCACCCAGGCACACACGATCGCGGCCAGCACGACCAGCCGCCGCAGCGTCCCTCTCATGGGGCATCCCCACACACGAGAGGACCGGCCGCCTTCAGCGCGCGACCGGTCCTCCAGATCACAGCCTGCGGCATGTCCGCATCTCGCCTACGGATTGGCCTCGAAGTAGATACCGGGATCGTCGTTGGTGAGGTTGTAGCGGTACATGGCGGCCCCATACAGGGTGCGCCAGGGCAGCCACTTGGCGTGACCGTCGTAGAAGGAGACGTTGTCGCCACCATTGTGCAGGAAGTCGGTTTCCACGGGCTCCCGGCCGCTGCTGCAGGTCGGGTTACCGACCTTGCAGGCCTTGGGCGCGAAGCCGCGGGGATACTCCACAGCCGGATGCACGCCGTCGCCGAGACGCACGGTCTGCGCCGGCCACCGGATGTCCGCCATTGTGGTGTACTGCAGTGTCGGGCGCGAGTAGCCGTAGTAGAGGTTAGCTCCCCAGTAGGTGAACAGGCCCTTGGAGTTGCTGGGGCATCGGAAGACATCCCAGTTCATGACGTAGGGGAACACCTTCAACTGCCAGTTGATTGAGTTGTTCTGGTAGCCACTGCCACCTATGGTCCTCTCATCATAGTCCTGCTGATACATGGCGCACGCCAGACTGATCTGCTTGACGTTCGAGAGGCACGATGCCATACGTGCCTTCTCCCGGGCTCGAGCGAACACCGGGAACAGGATCGCTGCCAGGATCGCAATGATTGCGATCACCACGAGCAGCTCAATCAGAGTGAACCCTCGCCGCATACAAACTCCTCCCGTCGCCTCGGATAGTACCGCACGTCCCGCAGCGCCGTACCACTTCCCTCGTCGCCTCAGCCACACCTCCTCGTCCCTCAGGAAAACTTAGCACGCATCTCAGCGGCGCCGTTGCAGAACGGCAGCAACGCCGCCGCC
>JBNGDZ010000732.1:578-1771 GCA_049975765.1 Armatimonadota bacterium | reverse complement strand
CGCGGTCGCCGCGGGCGAGACGGAGTACCTCGCGGAGGAGGTCAGCGAGCACCTGCCCACCAACGCGTGGGTGATCGAGCAGTTCCTGGACGTGGATCTATCACTCAACGAGCGGACGGGCGAGGTCGCAGTAAGCGGGGTGGGCCTGCCCGCCGCGTAGCCCGGTTCGGGAGGTGGATGCCATGAGGGATGATGAGCGCACCGACAACGAGCAGCAGGAGCACGATGAGCAGCAGCACCAGGAGACAGCGGCTGAGCCTGAAGCCCCGGCGGAGGAGCCGCAGGGCGAGCCGGGGGAGGGAACGTGGGAGGAGCCTCCGCCGATGGTGGAAGCCAACGTCTTTGATATGCTCCGCGCGGCCATCGGCCTCTTCGCCCAGGAGGCCTGGTTTGCCCTGGGCGTGCAGGCTCGACCGGGCGCCGAGGAGAAGCGCACCGACCTGAGCTGCGCCAGAGTCGCCATCGACACCACGCGCCTGCTGATCGAGCAGCTCGGCGACGAGGCCGAGGCGAATGAGCGGCGCGAGTTCGAGCAGCTTCTGACCGATCTGCGCATCAACTTCGTGCGCCGCCAGAAGAGCGCCGGCGAGGGCGAGAAGGCCTCAACCGACGAGCAGTAGCAGACCCGGCCGCGGATAGGAGCCAGATCATGGACCATCCCGACGTCCCTCTCGCCCACGTCACGCGCGACGGCGTCGTCGAGAGCACCCACTACGGCCGTGTGGCGATATGCAGCCCGGACGGGCGGCTGCTGGCGAGCGCGGGGGACCCCGAGCAGGTGCAGTTCTGGCGCTCCTCCTCCAAGCCCATTCAGGCGCTGAGCGTGGTCACCAGCGGGGCGGCCGACCGCTTCGAGCTTAGTGACGCGGAGCTGGCCGTCTGCTGCGCCTCGCACAGCGGCTCGGCTGAGCACGTGGCGACCGTCCGGGCGATTCTCGACAGGCTGGGCCTCGACGAGTCCCACCTGCAGTGCGGCACCCACTGGCCGGGCGACACCAAGGAGCGCAACCGCCTCATCCGGGCGCACGAGGAGCCATCGCCTCTGCACAACAACTGCTCCGGCAAGCATACCGGCATGCTGGCCCTGAGCCTCTACCGGGGCTGGCCCACCCAGGGCTACCAGCGGCCAGACCACCCTGTCCAGAGCCTCATCCGCCAGACTATCGCCGAGATGGCCAGCGTCTCTCCCGAAG
>JBNGDZ010000732.1:0-568 GCA_049975765.1 Armatimonadota bacterium | reverse complement strand
ATCACCCCGTGCAGCGGCTCATAGCGCTGCACCACTCGCTGCTGTCGGGGGTGCCGGAGGAGGACTTCGTGTTCGGCCGGGACGGCTGCGGGGTGCCGACGGTAGCCATGCCCCTCACCGCCATGGCCCGGGCCTTCGCACGGCTGGCGAGCCCGAACGGCATGCCGGCCGAGGTGTGTTCCGCCGCCACCAGGGTCCGGGCGGCCATGGCCGCCGCCCCGGTCATGGTCAGTGGCGCCGGTTCCTTCAACAGCGAGCTCCTCGCGGCCTGCGACGACGACGTCATCGCCAAAGGCGGCGCGGAGGGGCTGTTCTGCCTGGCGTCAGCGCGTCGTGAGATCGGCATCGCCTTCAAGTTCGCCGACGGCTCCGGCCGTGCCCAGGCTCCCGTTGCCCTGGCGCTGATGCGCGCGGCGCGGCTTCGCGTCCCTGGCGTGCTGGCGGAGCGCTTCGAGCGCCCGGAGGTCAGGAACTGCGACGATGAGATCGTCGGACACGTCGAGCCGGCAGATCTTACACTTGATATGATGGCGTAGTGGTCACCTGGGGCAGTCGGCAGGGCCCAGTG
>JBNGDZ010000731.1:0-1778 GCA_049975765.1 Armatimonadota bacterium | reverse complement strand
CCGCAGGACCGCGTCCGGCGCCAGACGCAGCCGCACGAGGTAGCGCAGCCGCATCTGTCCCTCGGCATACGCGAAGTGCTCGTCGAGGTCGGCCGTGCGGCCGTCCTCGCCGTCGGGCAGCTCCAGAGCGATCCACTCCTCGCCGTCCCAGGACAGGGCGCCCTCCATCTGTCCCTGCACCCCCACCGACAGTGTGCCGCCGACGATGGCGTAAGGGGCCGCGATCTCGTAGACCACCTCGCCGCCCTCCGCCCCGGCCCGCAGCGCGCCGCCCGCCGGCGTCAGGCCCTCCACGCTCTCAGCATCGCCGGCGAGCCGCTCCATTGTCAACTGGGGCGTGAACTCCCACCAGCCGTTGTAGACCATACCGGCGACGCGCTCGGCCTTGCCCTCGTTCCAGGGCATGTAGACCTTGCCGCGCCGGTCCCATGCCCACACGAGTGCCTCTCCCGGTCGGAGGGTGAAGTGCATCTCGTGATCGATGTGCGAGCGCAGATCGTTCTCAATCGGAGGCTGGTTGTCACGGGCGTAGAGCGACGCCGAGAACTCGTCGGTCTGGCGGGAGTCCGCGCGCAGGATCCCGTAGGTGTGAGTGCGCTTCATGAGGTCGTGGTCGCGGCGGATGTCCTCCTCCGCGGCCGGGGTCTCGTTGTCGCGCAGCAGGGTGATGATGTTCTCGTCGCCATCCAGCAGGCGCCAGTCGCCGTCGGCGAAGACCTCCGTGATAGAGTGGCCCTGGATTGCCGGGTAGTGGGTCCGCAGCCCGGCGGTCCGCCAGCAGTCGGCCAGCACGTGGGCGTCATTCCCGCAGAGAGTGTGGCCGAGGATGTTCCACACCTTCACCGGATCGTTGTTGTTGGCATCGCCGGTGGTGTAGTGCCAGCGGTGGCGCGTCTCCCACCACCACAGGGCGATCGCCCGGTCGAGCTCGCTCTCGTAGGGCGCGGTGACGTGCTCCACCAGCTCCGCGCAAGTGCGCCAGTGGCCGCGGTCGCCGGTGAAGATCCAGGGGTTCACCACGGGCGTCTCGCCAACGTTCTCGATCCGCACCGAGCGCATCGGCTCAAAGCCCTGGCTCCAGGGCTGGTAGCCGATGGGGTCGCGCGTGGCAGGTCCATCAAGCGTGCCACCCATGGTGATCAGGTACTGATGGCCGGACTGGGTAATGATCTCCTCGTGTTGCCGAGGAGTCTGCGCGAGGACCGCGCCCTCCGCCATCAGAATCGCCACCAGGACCGGCAGCATCACTCGAACGTGCACGCCACCACCTCCCGGCTCAGATCTCCAGCACCATGCCCTCCTCGGGCACGAACTGGTGCAGGTACTCGGCGGACTCTGTGAGCTCAGCCAGCAGCTTCTCCTCGGTCTTCGTGGAGCCGGGGATGATCTCCGCAATCAGGTAGATGTGATCCACGGGAGCCATGACCTCCGCGAATGGGGAGTCCTCGAACTGCCTGTGGGCCTGCTCCAGCGCCTCCAGGATCGGGGGGATCTCCACGTGTCCGCGCTCGTTATACTGCTCCGTGAATGGCCAGTGAGCGCTGGCGTCGGGCGTGGTCTGCTGCAGGTGGACGATCTCGGCCACGGCCCCGAAGCGCCGGCACCACGCCACGTAGTCGAGGTCCTCGCCCCCCAACCCGTAGTGCATTCCGGCCTGGTGGCCGACGTCGATGGTCAGGTATACGGGGCAGCCCCGGTCGTTATCGCGGTTGACGGCGAGGATGAAGTCCTCCGCCTGCTCCAGCGTCCAGGGCACCTCGCTGGGGACGTACATCTGC
>JBNGDZ010000730.1:0-1788 GCA_049975765.1 Armatimonadota bacterium | reverse complement strand
GAGGTGGGGCAGGACTCCACGATCGCGGCACGGAAGCTACAGTGTTGGCGAACCCAGGTCAGGAGGCGAGAATGCTGGCGCGAGTCCTGTGCCTTACGGCGGTAGCACTGGCGGCGGCCCCGTGTCGGGCGGAGCTGGCGGCGCCGCGCTACGCCCACTCCGCCACCGTCCTGGCCGACGGGGGACTGCTGGTCTACGGCGGCCTGGGCCCGCACGACGCCTTCATGCTGGGCACCGAGATGTCCTCGGACGACGGCCAGTTCGAGTACGGGCTCCGGAACCATCGCGCCCGCGCCTTCCACACCGCCACCGCCCTCGGCGACGGGACGGTGCTCATCGCCGGGGGCTTCATACTGCCATACTCCACCTCCCGGACCGCCGAGCTCTACGACGGTCGGCGCTTCGTGTTTCTGCCCCACAGAATGTCGGCCCCAAGGGAGCTGCACACCGCCACGGTGCTGGAGGACGGTCGGGTGCTTGTCGCCGGCGGCTTCATCGGCGGTGTGAAGTCCCTGTCCGGATGCGACCTCTACCTCCCCGAGCGCCGGGCCTTCGTGCCCACGGGCGGCATGGCCGAGAGCCGGTTCGGCCATGCCGCCGTGCGGCTGCGCGACGGGCGGGTGCTCGTCACGGGGGGATCTCAGTTCCCCGATGAGGCGACAATCGCCGACGCCGAGCTGTTCGACCCGCGGACGGAGCGCTTTGAGCCGGCCGGGGAGATGCTTGCCGACCGCTCCCGCCACACTGCGACGCTGCTGGATGACGGCCGCGTGCTGATCACCGGGGGCAACAGCATCGAGGCGGGCTGCCAGCTCCCCAGCACCGAGCTCTACGACCCATCCACGGGCAGCTTCCTCCCCGGTCCGCCGATGTCCGAGCCGCGGATGGATCACACCGCCACGCTGCTGCCGGACGGGAGGGTGCTGATCGCGGGGGGCTTCAACGGCCTCGGCGAGCCGCACACGCTTGCGTCGTGCGAGGTGTTCGACCCCGAGCGCGGCTGCTTCGAGGCGGCACCGAGCCTGCCTGTGCCGGTGCACGAACACACAGCCACGCTGCTGCCCTCCGGCGAGGTCCTGGTCACCGGCGGCATGGTCGTGGAGGGCACGGAGCGCGCCGTAGTGACCGAAACGAGTCTCATTCGACCGTAGCATGCCGATGAAGGGAGAGCAGGGCCGCACAGGCCCGTTGACTGATGCGTATAGGCTATCTGGAGCCATCCGGAGGACTCAGCGGGGACATGATGCTGGGGGCGCTGGTGGACTGCGGCCTGCCGCTTGAGATGCTCCGGGAGGTGGCGGCAGCGCTGGGGATCGCCGATGAGGTGCAGATCAGCGCCCGGAAGGTCATGAAGACCGGCATCGCCGCCGTGAAGGTGGACGTCGAGCGCCACGGTCACCACCATCAGCACGAGGAGCACGGGCACCACCACGGGCGCAGCGCGGGGGAGCTGATGGAGGTTGTGGAGGCGGCGGAGCTCGACGAGATAGTCATCGAGCGCTCGATGACCATCATCCGGGCACTGGCCGAGGCTGAGGCCAAGGTTCATGACAGCACGCCCGAGGAGGTGCACTTCCACGATCTGGGCGGGCTCGACACGCTGGTGGACGTGGTGGGCGCCGCGGCGGGCCTGCAGTGGCTGGGGGTGGGCCGGCTGCATTGCGCGCCGCTGCCCATCGGCCACGGGTGGATCGAGGTGGCGCACGGGCGGCTGCCGGTCCCCGCGCCGGCGACCGCCGAGCTGCTGCGCGGGGTGCCCACGGTGTAGATCTACGTGGAGGGGGAGAC
>JBNGDZ010000729.1:0-1820 GCA_049975765.1 Armatimonadota bacterium | reverse complement strand
CTGTAGGGCACGCCCACGATGATCATGCCCAGATGGATCATCGGCGGCCACATGGACAGATTCGTGACCTCCTGCCCGCCGTGCAGGGAGGCGGTGGAGGTGAAGGTGCCGCCGGGCATGCCGATCAGCGAGCCCTCCAGCCACAACGGCGCCATCATGTCGAAGAAGTTGCGCATCGGCGCCGCGGCGTTGCCGAATCGAGTGGGTGCGCCGAAGCAGGCGCCGTCGGCGCCCGCCAGGTCCTCGATGCTGGCGGCGGGGTACTCGGCCGTCAGCCGCTCGTGGGTCTTCAGCCAACGCTCATCGCTCTCCCGGACTGCTCGGGGTGTGCAGGGGTCGCCCACGAAGGCGAGCTCGGCCTCCGCGCCCCCGACCTCCTCGACTCCCGCGGCCACTTCCCGGGCCATGGACTCCACGTTGCCGTACCTGCTGTAGAACGGTATGTAGATTCTCATCGCTGCTGACCTCTCCTTCCACCGCGCCCACAGGAAGCGCACGAGATGGGCAATGCACGTGTCCTGGGGATTCGCGATGCGGGGAGGGCGCTCCTGCCAGCTGCGCGGACTACGACGCGTCAGCGCGGCTCGGTGCCGGCCTGGTGGCGGCCGAGATCGCGGCGGCAGGCCGCCGAGGTTGGGGCGCTGCAGGAAGGCAGCACACGATGCCCGGCTGCCGCTGCATCAGCTCCACCGCCCCGCCGTGCCCCTCGCAGATCCGCCGGGCGGCCTCCAGTGACAGGTCCTCCAGGGTCAGGCCTTCGGCCCGGGCCGAGATCGCATCATCGGCCGAGTCTACGCGCACGCTCAACGCC
Source organism: Armatimonadota bacterium (assembly GCA_049975765.1). Lineage (GTDB taxonomy): Bacteria > Armatimonadota > Zipacnadia > Zipacnadales > UBA5352 > JAYENL01. Next base: position 1,009 of record JBNGDZ010000729.1, on the reverse strand, counting down.
ACGGACGGCCGGTGCCTGGCACTTGTTGGCCCCCGAAGCTGCATGAGCAGCCTCTCGCCGGGCCTGGTGAGGCGCATGACGGAGCGCGTTGTGGCGGTCACGAGCTGGCGAAGCTGCCGCCGATTCCCCACCACCGGGGGGACGCCGCCGTCCGCGTCCAGCACCAGCCAGGCGCCCAGCGAGTGGGCCTCCGCCGCCAGCTCGCGCACCACCTGCCGTGCCACGTTGTAGAGGTCCACAGATGTCATCTCGTCCGCGTTCGGACCGCCTCCGTTGCTCGCCACCACCGTGAGGTCGTCCAGCAGGCCGTCAATCCGGTTGGTCTGCTCGGCGATGATGGTCAGCATCTCCGTCCGCGCAGTGAGATCAAGCTCGTTGCCGAGCATGTACTCGGCGGCGGCCCCGATGGATGTGAGCAGTGAACGCAGATGGTGCGTGAAGCGCTGCATGGTGTCGGTCTCCACCCCGCTCGCCTGTGAGGGATGGATGCGTCCGCCCCCACCACGATGGGACGTGCCCGAGGCTTCGCGAGGCTGTCTCGGCTCGGCCATCTGTAACGCCCTCCCTGCAGCCGTGTTCTCGGCGCATGCTCAATATCGGCGCCCGAGGCCGAATCTTGAGATGCCACGTGGGTGCGAGGCGGCCGGTGCGGCGGTCGGCTGCGGACGTCACAGGGCGACGCGCGACGATTGCAGCTTCATTACCTCAAGCGACCGTCTCGCGGCGCCGATAAGACAGGTGGCGGAAAGGGGCTCGCACATGCCGCAGGTTCCCCTCGCCAAACGGACTCCCGCGCCGCCGCACCACGCGGGACGTAAGGAAAAACTCAAGCCCCGCCAAGGCGGGGATTGCGGGGCGCGGCGACCGCGCCCTGATGTGACGAGTAAGAGGAGGACAGACCATGTCCCTGACTCGCATCAACCAGAACATCAGCTCGATCAATGCGCAGCGGACTCTGGAGATCAACTCCACCCGTATCGGCCGGTCGATCGAGCGCCTCGCCAGCGGT
>JBNGDZ010000728.1:0-1834 GCA_049975765.1 Armatimonadota bacterium | reverse complement strand
ATCCAGCACCAGGAGGGCGCCGTGCCGGCCGACGGTGTGCGCCGCTGCCCGCACTGCGGTGAGGCTGTGTACGAGGTCGAGCAGGTGTGCTGGAACTGCCGCGGGAGGCTGCTGCCGGCCGAGCAGGCGGAGCCGACCCCGACGCCCGGGGCCCCGATGACCGGACAGCCGACCGGGCCTGCGCCGGCCCAGCGGCCGGCCGCGCCCCCGGCGCCCCCGGAGGTCATGTCCACCGCCTGGTGGGCCTTCGGCCTGGGCCTGGCATCTGTGCTGACCTGTGGCGCGCTGGGACTGCTGGGTATCGCGGCGATCTGGCTGGGGGTCAGTGCCAGCCGCCGCGGGGCCGGTCCGGTCGCCGTGGCCGGCCTTGTCTTTGGAATCGTCGGCAGCATCCTCCTGCTGGCGTGGGCTCTGGGCCTGACGCTCGTGCTGTCCGGTGTCATGCAGGCGCCGCCGGAGTACGTCCTCAATCCGCTGTTCGAGTTGGTGACCACGTGCTGAGCACTCGTACCCACTGGTTCATAGCCGCTGCTATAGTCCTCGCGGTCGCGCCCGCTGTCCCCGATGAGACGCCGCAGCCCACGGAGCGCCCGGACTCGGGGAGGGCACCGTTCGTACTGGCCGGCGAGCCCATCCACGGCTCCCGGGTGCTGCCCATCCCCGTGCTGGAGGGCCACGTGTGGGCCCTGCCGCGCCTCACGGAGGGCCTGGAGCACGAGGACGCCCGCGTCCGGGCACGCTGCTGCTTTCTGCTGGGCCAGATCGCCGATCGCTCCGTGCGTGACGCCCTGGCCGATATGCTCCACGACCCGGACCGCCAGGTCCGCCAGTTCGCCGGCCTCGCGCTGATGCGCATGGGCGACTGGCGCGGGATGCACGCGGCAAAGTCGGCGCTGGTGGGCAACCGCTGGTGGGTTCGGTTCTGGGCCGTGGAGGCGGTTGGACGCAACCTCTGGACGAATGACGTCCAGCGCCTCACCCGCAATGACCCCGATGAGCTGGTGCGGATTCTCGCCGAGGAGGCCGCGCAGCGAACGTGGGAGCCAGCCCAGGCCGAGGCGGCCTGGGAGCTGGATGAGCGGCTGCAGCTCGACGACACGATCTTCCGGCTCACCAACTACGTTATCGGCGAGACCGACTGGTGGTGGCACGCCGGGGAGTACCCGCAGATCCTGCGCTGCCTGGAGACGGCGCTGTGGCTGGATCCCACCTGGGCCGACGGCTACGGTAACGCCGGCTACCTCTACTGGAGCCTCGATCGCAACCGCGAGGCCCTCGGTGCCTACTACCGCGGTGTGCAGATCCTGCCGGACAGCTGGGAGACCAACTGGGAGCTGGGCTTCTACTACTTCAACGCCCTCAAGCGGTATGAGGATGCGGTCCCCCTGCTGGCCCGCGCCAGGGAGCTTGGTGCCCCGCAGCGGTTCGCGCGCATGCACGCCCATGCGCTGGAGAAGGCCGGTCACCCGCGGCAGGCGCTGGCCGTCTGGAAGCAGCTCCGGGAGCAGTATCCCGAAGACCAGGTCGTGCGCGTGAACATCAGGCGCCTGGAGCGGTCGCTCGGCGACGGTTGACGACGCCGGACTCGCCGCGCAGGATTCGTTGGTCGCCGCGGGAGGTCTGATCTGCCTCCGCGGCGAACCGGCCTCAGGTCGCAGCTCGCTCAACAGACAGCCCCCGGTGGCGGGGCCGAAAGAACACGGAGTAGAGCCCATGGCACTGCGAGAGACTGAGGAGCTGGCGGAATATCGTGCGCTGATGGAGGCGCCGGAGCAGTACGAGGACGGCTTCGGCTGGCACACGGTGATCGGGGCGTTCTTCATCGGCTTCGTCA
>JBNGDZ010000727.1:0-1837 GCA_049975765.1 Armatimonadota bacterium | reverse complement strand
CCGCGCCGTTCTCGTGGCGCATGACCATGCACTCGGTGTCATCGCCGCCGGGGATGACGTCGCCGAGCGTGAAGCGGTTGCCGATCGCCATCGCGTCGGTAATGCGGCCGACATCCCACTGAAGCTGGTCGACGTAGTGGCAGCCGTGGCTCATCAGCGCGCCCATCGGGAACTGCTCCACGCTCCTGCGCCAGTCCTTGACGCCCTCGGGGGCCATGAACATGGTGGTGGAGCAGAAGGCCTGGTGTATCAGCCCCAGCTCCCCGGAGACGCACATCTCGTGCAGCCTCTGGAACTCCGGCCGGTAGCGCAGCACGAAGGCCACCATGAAGACCACGCCCGCCTCGTCGGCAGCCTCGATCATGGCCTCCGCCTCGTCGAGCGTGCGCGCCATGATCTTCTCGCACAGAACGTGCTTGCCGGCCTCGGCGGCCATGATCGTCTGCGGCGCGTGCAGGTGCACCGGCGTGCAGATGTCCACCGCATCGACCTCGTCGAGGATCGCCTCCATGTCCGTGTGCCAGCCGCAGCCGATCCTCTCGGCCGTCTCCTGTGCGCGCTGCTCGTCGATGTCCACGCAGTAGACGATCTCCGAGCGCGGCTCGGCCGTGTGCCCGTTGATGTGCGCACGGGAGATGCCGCCACAGCCGATGATCGCGACGCGAACCCTGTCCATCGTGGTAGCCTCCAGCACGGATCGCCCTGTAATGCCAACGCTTGCCCCGCCCGTGGCCTCCCACGCGTGAGGGCGAGAGGGGGGCTTCCCCCGGCCACCCGCCGAGTCCTGCCCCCGCAGGCCTATCGCTCGCGCGTAAGCGTCAGCCGCGTGCCGCCGGGAGAGAGGATGCGCAGGCCCCTTATCGTTACCAGGCCGTCCTGGTCCGCGGTCAGCGCACGGGAGCGCATCTGCTCGCCCGAATCGACGGAGAGCGTGATGGCCGTGACCTCCTCCCCCGGCTTGAGCACGAAGCCCTGCACGCGCCGCGGCGTGACGTCCACGGTCACGGGTAGCTCGTCCGTATCGAGATACCACCGGACCACGAGCTCGTAGCGCTCCGGGCTGTCCTCGACGAGCTCCCACTCAAGCCCCCGGTTGACGTAGCCGGTCGGGTCGCCGTCATCTTTCGCTCCGTCGCCGGGATCATCGTCGGCGGAGCAGCCCGTGAACGCCGGGTAGCTGAGCTCGGTCGCGAAGCGGTGCAGCCACTCGAAGCTGCGCCGCTCACGGATGTCATCCGGCAGCAGGCCCAGCACCTCGCCGTGCGTCCCGGCGTTCCAGGCCGCGATCAGGCCCTGCCTGCGCTGCTGCATGGCGCGGTAGAAGGGCGGGTTGCTCCCCCACGGGATGGAGCCGTCGTTGCGCCCGTTGCTCATGATGACGAAGGGCAGCGGGCCGTCGTGCTCCATGACGAAGCGCGTCGCGTCGAGCCACTGCCCCACCGCGATTCCCCGATCGCAGGGCGTGTCCATGCCGCCCATGTAGGCCTCCACGCGGCGCACCGAGTCACCGCCCTCGCCCCTCGCGTAGGTGGTGATCCCCACGTTGGGCGCGATGGCCGCGAAGATCTCCGGATGCCGCAGGGCGATGGTGAAGCAGCCGCAGCCGCCCATCGATCCCCCGGCGGCGTAGCTGCGCGCCGGATCGGTGCCGAAGTAGCGCTGTACCCAGTCCACGATCCACAGTACGCGGCGCTCGGCGTACATCTCGCAGGTGCCCTCATCCATCCGCTGAGGGTCGAAGATCATGTTGTTGTAGCCCGACCAGAAGGTGTGGATGGCCGGGGTCAGCCTCTGGCAGGCGTCGTTGCCCTCCGGGAACATGCGGTCGATCCAGTGA
>JBNGDZ010000726.1:0-1837 GCA_049975765.1 Armatimonadota bacterium | reverse complement strand
AAGCAGGACGAGGCGAATCGTCTCGCGGCGGCATCCCTGCAGGCGGCTGACAATGGGGGGCCGAGATCGTCCTGCCCCTGAGCGCGGAGGCGCGCGTGGACGTCACCATCGTCAACATCGCCGGTCGCGTGGTCAGACGCCTGGCGACTGACAGGTCGCTGCCGGCAGGCGTGACCCGCATGGCCTGGAACGGAGGCAGCGACGCCGGCACCACGGTCCCCGCCGGCCGCTACCTGGTGAGAGTGCGCGCCGCCGCGCAGGGTGGCCGCGCGAGCACCGCCCTGACCGGCCTGCAGGTTCGCCGCTGAGGGCATCCTGATAGGGCGCGCGCTCGAACCGGGCGGCAGGACTGAGATCGCGCCGGTGTCGAGCGCGAGATCCGCCTCGCCGGCGCGATCCTCGGGGTCGGGGGCGCGCGGCTGGAGCCGCAGACCGACGCTGATCGCGGGCTGCTCAACGCGGTTGCCTCGGCTCTCACAGACCTCCAAACGGGACCTTCGCGATCTCTGGGCTGCCGGCCGAGGGGATCACTGGCGATGCGTCGGTCTCACATGACGACTCTCCCGATCGGGTTCACACCATCCTCGAGCCCACCGCCGGCCCCCGCTGTCCTCAGCCGGTATGCGATGGAGGTCATGGTGTCATCATAGTCCCGCTCAGGTGCCGCGCAGGACCGGCTCCCCACGCATGTTTCCCGGTGGGCTCACGTCGTAATGCGCCAGGATCGTCGGCGCGAGATCGACAAGCGCCGGCTGGTTGGCGCGGATCTCTCGGTTGCACAGCAGCGACCCGTACACCGCCTCGGTATCCATGCAGTGGTCACCGCTCCACTTGTCGGTGTTGTCCGCGTGCATCTCTGCGGCCATCTCCCCGATAGCGCTCTCCCACGATCCCCGATAGCCCCGCTCGTAGCCCAGGACGAGGTCTGGCGTGACCTCCTTCGGCGGACGGTCCGCGTACTGCCGCTCGGTGTTGAAGACGCGGCGGAGGATGCGCTCGCCTGTCGCCGGGTCGCGCACCTCGGCCAGCTTCGCCGCGATCTCGTCCAGCAGCTTGCGCTTCGCCGGCCCGGGAGGCACCGAGCCCTCCGCTTCGCGGCCCACCTCATTGACGTACAGGCCGTTGAACCCCATGGCGTAGGCCTTGGAGCGCGCCCAGTCCGCGCGGTCCAGCGCCGGACCGTCGCCGGGATCCACAGACAGGTAGCCGTTCTCGCGCAGCCAGCCGTTGAGGTCGAAGCTGCGCCGGTAGGGCGAGAAGCCGTGGTCGGACAGGACCATGACCAGCGCGTCATCCCCGACCGCCTCCATGCCCCGTCCCAGCACGCGATCCAGCTCCCGGTAGACCTCCAGGATGACGTCGCCCTGCTTCTCCGCCAGCTCGGGGGAGTAGAGGGGGCTCTTCGGGTCGATGGTGCGATAGAACATGTGCACCACCAGGTCCGAGCCCGAGAAGTACGCGAACAGCACCCCGTCCTCGAAGCGATCCAGCTCGAACTCGAAGGCTCTCGCGCGCTCCCGCTGTATCTCCCGGGCCTGCTCGACGAACTCGTCGTCGGTGAAGATGTCCTGCGAGAGAGCCTTGGTGTCCTCAGCCATCCCCTGCGTGTAGTAGGTGCCGACCGCGTCCTGCAGCTCCGCGGCGTAGCCGCCGGGCGTGCTAATGGGCATCGCCGGATCAGCCGGGTCTATGTTCACCGGCGAGATGTACAGCTTCAGCGGATGTGCAGACTTGAGGAAGAGGCGGCAGACTCCAGACGCGCCGGCGAGGCCGGTCACGAACGTGAAGTGCAGCCGCAGCCAGTCCGACCACTCTCCCTCCTGCAGCAGCACCCGGT
>JBNGDZ010000725.1:1615-1864 GCA_049975765.1 Armatimonadota bacterium | reverse complement strand
CACGTGGGCTCGGCGCCTGCCTTTGCCCTCTCAGGTGGACGAAGAGCAGGTCTCGGCCAAGCTCACCGACGGCGTGCTCGAGGTTCGGGCCAAGAAGACGGAAGAGGTGGAGACCGGCGGCAAGAAGGTCGAAGTGGAGTAGCCGCCTGATCCACTGCCACGATCAGCGGCGCGGCCGGCGGCCGCGCCGCTGATACGTACGCGAGGGCCTTGTCTCAGTCCGCCGCCTCCATCGCCTCGATCAACTCC
>JBNGDZ010000725.1:0-1605 GCA_049975765.1 Armatimonadota bacterium | reverse complement strand
AACTCCACCAGCGCGGACACGGCCTCCTCGGTCATCTCCCGGCCGATCTCCGCGCTGGCCCGCTCCGGCTCGCCCATCACCCCGACCTTGATGTCCGGATGCTGGCGGATGGCGGGGACGACCAGATCGTGATCCACGTTCTTCTCCCGCAACTGATAGGCGTCCTGGTCCTCCCGCATCATCTGCACGACCTCCGGCTCGTCGAGAACATAGTCGTCGCGCACGACATCCGGATGCCAGTAGAGCAGCAGCGATGTCTCGAACCACCCGGAGTGGAAGTCTCCCTCCTCAAAGGCCCGCTGGCAGATCTCGGAGTTGACCCAGAAGCGGAAGACCGCGATGTTACGGTCGTGGAACTGGGGGTTGTTGCGCAGGAACATTTCCGCCGCCTCCTGGGTGGCGCGATCGTTCTCGCTGCCCCCGTGGCCCAGCACCAGAACGATGTTGCGCAGCCCTTGCGAGCACAGCGAGCGCAGGATCTCCACGATGATCTGCGTCACGACGTGCGGGCTGACATTGATGGTCCCGGGCAGCTCGCCGCCGGAGTAGGTGTAGGCCAGCGTCGGCGCCACGAAGCAGCCGGTGCGCTCGGCGGCCCGTTTGCCGATCTCCTCGCAGTTGTAGCAGTCGGTGCGTAGCGGCAGGTGGTACCCGTGCTGCTCGGTGACCCCCAAAGGCACCAGGATCGTCTGCGTACGCTGCAGCGCCTCCCGCACCTCCTTGACCGTCATGTGCTCCCATAGCAGGGGCTCGGACATGGCCCCGGGCCTCCCTTCAGCGTCACACGCCTCGGACAGCCCGGCCTATTTCGTCACGGTATCCAGCGGACCTGCCCCGGCAGAAGCAGGGCAGGTGCAGTGAGCGCGTGCGGTGAATCCACACAGCAGAGATGTCCACACCGCATGAGGAGGAGGGCGCGGGAGAATGCGTAAGATCTTCGTGGTAGTCGCGTTGCTTGCCATGGTCGTGTCTGTCGTATGCGCCGCTGAGTACATGTGGATCGACCGGATCGAGGAGAACGGGCGGATGCTGGTGCCGCTGCGCGGCATCTTCGAGGCCTACGGCGCACAGGTGGGGTGGAACAACGCCACCCGAACGGTGACCATCACGGCGCCGGCCCTGGACATCGCCATGCAGATCGACAACCCGGTGGCGATACGTAACGGCCAGTCCCGTGAGCTCGATGCACCACCCCGGGTCTTCAATGGGCGTACCTACATCCCGCTGCGCTTTGCGGCGGAGGCGCTGGGCGAGCGGGTGGAGTACAAGGGCGATCGCATCGAGCTGCCCACCATCGGGCTGACGCTGCTGATCCGCGGGGAGGCCGAGGGGCCTGAGCCGGTGGAGTACGCCCCCACGGGCACCGAGAAGCCGCTGAGAATCACGCAGCCCGTTGAGGGCGCGCGGATCGGCCCGCGGGTGGAGATAAGCGGCACGGCTCCCGGCGGCTCCATGCTCGTCATTGAGACCGAGGTAAGGGCCCAGGATGACAACGAGCTGCTCAGGGTCGTCCCGGGCATCCGGCACAGCGTCCCGGCCAGCGGCAACTGGCACTTCGCGGTCGCGGCGCCCACGCTGCCGGACAACATCTCCGAGCCCCTGTAC
>JBNGDZ010000724.1:0-1865 GCA_049975765.1 Armatimonadota bacterium | reverse complement strand
GGCCTTCACTCCGCAGGGGTTCCGCGACGACATCGAGCGCAGCATCGAGACGCTGGAAAAGATCACTGGCCAGCGGGTCCGGGGCTACCGCGCCCCGTTCTTCTCGCTGATGCCGGGGCAGTGCTGGGCCTACGAGATCCTCCTCGACTGCGGGGTGGAGTACGACAGCAGCCTGACGACTCTGCTCTGGCAGCACCAGAGCATCGATCTTCCCGACCGGCCGTTCGTCGCAGCGCTGCCCAGCGGGCGAGAGATCGTGGAGGTCCCGGCGCTGGCGCGGAAGGTAGGGCCGATCACCGGCCGGCTCATCGGCGGACGGACGCTGCGGGTGCTGCCACAGAGCGTCACCCGTTCGCACATGCGAGAGCGCGAGGCTGACCGCCTGCCCGCGATGCTCTACGTGCATACCTACGAGGTGACGCCCGACCGACTGATGCAGTACCTCCCGCGGGGTCTGAGCCTTGGCGAGCGGCTGAAGCTTTTCGTGTCGGCGCGGGCCTTCGAGGTCGGCATGGGGCGGATGCATCGGGCGCTGTGCGATCTTCTCGATCGCTACGAGTGGGCGCCGATGGGCGAGGTCGTCGATGCACTGAGCGACGAAGACCTGCCCGTGGTCAGGATCACCTCGCGGGGCGAGGTAGAGGTGGGCGCGGCTCAGCCCGAGCGCGTCGCGGCTCACCGCGCGGAGGGACGGAACGATGACGCAGCGCGCAGCGGATGACCTCAGGCTGCAGCTTCTGGCGAGAGCGCGCGAGATCGGCGCATCTCCGTCGCCGGCCGCGCTGGCGCTCAAGCGCCTGCTCGACGTCATCGGCGCGGTGCTGGGGCTGCTGCTCCTGTGGCCGCTGCTTCTGCTGCTGGCGATCGCGGTGAGGCTGGACTCCCGCGGGCCGGCGCTCTTCACGCAGCCACGTCTCGGGCGATGGGGGCGGCCCTTCACGCTCTACAAGCTGCGCACGATGATCCAGGACGCGGAGCACACGGGTGCGGGGCTGGCGATCGAGAAGGACGATCCGCGCATCACTCGCGTGGGGGCATTCCTGCGCAGGACGAGTCTCGACGAGCTGCCGCAGCTCTGGAATGTGCTGCGCGGGGATATGAGCTTCGTGGGCCCGCGGCCGCTGCCGGTGCCGTATCTGGAGCGATGGAATGAGCGTCAGCAACTGCGCCTGGTGATGCCACAGGGGATCACCGGCTGGTCGCAGGTGACGATGCGCAACGAGGGCCCGTGGCCGGAGCGCCTGGAGAAGGACGTGGAGTATCTGAAGCGCTGGTCGCTGGCCTTCGATGCCCGGATCTTCATCATGACCTTCGCGAAGGTGTTCGCACGAAGCGGCATCTCGGACACCGAGGGCGGCGTTGAGGAGTTCAGAGGCCAAGATGCAGAAGACTGAAAGCCGATGGCGCGCGCTCAGCCGATGGTATCGGGTGTGCCGGGTGTGATCGCGGCGGATTCCCATGTCTAGTGATGACTTGTGGCGGAAGGCGCTGTTGATACGGCGCTTGGAAGAGAAGCTCCTGCAGTTGTTCCGGGAGGGCCACCTCCATGGAACCGTTCATACCTGCATAGGACAGGAATGGAGCGGGATCGCGGTCGCGGAGGCCCTGGAGGACCAGGATCTGGTGTTCTCCAACCATCGAGGCCACGGCCACTTCATCGCGTGCGGTGGTGATCCCGGCAGGCTCCTGGCCGAGATCATGGGCAGAGAGAGCGGGGTGTGTTCGGGAATCGGCGGCAGCCAGCACTTGTGCGATGATGGTTTCATCTCGAACGGTATCCAAGGCGGCTTGGTCCCGATTGCGGCTGGCGCGGCGCTGGCGCAGAAGATGTCTGGTGACGACAGTGTCGTTGCAGTCTTCGTTGG
>JBNGDZ010000723.1:0-1866 GCA_049975765.1 Armatimonadota bacterium | reverse complement strand
GGTGTGGCGAGCGCCACGGAGAAAGGCAGCAGCCAGGCGTTCATGATCGCGCAGGGAGAGACGGCAATGGACTACGAGCGGATACTGGTCTTCGGCGCGCACCCGGACGATGAGCTGGCCATGGCGCCTACCATCGCCATGCTCGCCGACCGCGGGGTGGAGGCGTACATCTGCATCTCGACCGACGGATCGGAGGGCTACCCGCGACCGGAGTGGCGGGATCAGATCGTTCAGATGCGCGCCAGGGAGATGGAGGCCGCCGACGAGATCCTGGGGACCACCGAGCGCATCTGCATCGGAGCCGATGACATGGGCCTGACCAACGATAAGCCGACCTTCAAGCGCTTCATCGAGATCATCCGCCGCGTGCGGCCTGAGGCCATCTTCACGCACGGCCCCCACGACCGCCACCGCGACCACCTTGCTACCCACGAGATCTCCATGGAGGCCGCCTGGCAGGCCGGCAACCCGGTCTCCTCGGAGCTTGGCGAGGTGTGGCGCACGCCCTACGTGTTCTTCTACAAGGCCGTCGCCGATCGCTCGCCGGACATCGTCCTCGACGTCAGCGACTGGGCCCACGTGCGTCCGCTGACCAGGGCCACGCAGAAGTCCCAGCACACTCTGTGGCACACCAGCGTCGAGGAGCTGGAGGCCGAGGCGGAGCGCGTCCGGCAGTCAGACGAGCGCTTCACGAACAGCTTCTGGCTCACCGACCGCACGAGCCTCTCGTATCTGCCGCCGCTGACTGAAGGATGATCGCAATGGCGAAGCGGGGTGGGACGCTACCAGACCCACTGTGGGTCGAAAGGGTCAGGCGCCGCGCAGAGTACGAGCGGGTGAGAGACGATCGGGATGCCATGTGGGATCCTGAGGACTGGATCAGGCGGACCTTCTTGAAGCAGTGCCGGGCCATAATCGCCGAAGTCCACGATACATCTCTCCGATGGTCTCCCCACGAAGCGGTGGGCTACCGCAAGTTGGCAGACGCATACTGGGACATCTACTCAGTAACAGATACTGAAACGAATCTGAAGAATGCACGTAAGTACTTGAGAATCGCGATCCGACTTCAGCCCGACAACTGGCTGCAATACTGGAATCTGGGGGTAGTGCTCGAGACCTTGGGCGAGCTGCGCCAGGCGCTGGCGACCTATCGGGAAGCTCTTCGCTTAGCCACGGACCCCAACACATGCTCCGACCTCCGAGAGAAATGCTCCCGCCTCGAACGGCAGGTGCATACCGTGCAACCGGCACTTGAGCTCGTGTCTTCGCCGAATGGCAATGAGGCGCGGTCTCGCAGGACTGCCAGTCGCCCTGTAGACCGAGAACGCGTCGAAGGGATCATCCGGGCAGGGATGAGAATCGAACACACGCGTGATAAAAGCCTTAGAGAGGAAGCTCTTCGCGTTTATGGGCCCATCTGTATGCTATGCGGCAGGGACATGCGGGACTACTATCCCCAGGACTTAGCTCGCGCGGCAGTCGAAGTCCACCACATCGTACCAGTGTCTCAGTCTGAACCAGCGCGAACAGGCATCGATGACCTGTGGGTCCTATGCGCCAACTGCCATAATGTGCTGCACGCATGGCTGAACAAGGCAGCGGCGAACTCAGACCACCTTCGACAGCCGGCAGTCTTCAAGCTCCTGGCCGAGAAGGGGCAGTCGCATACCCGCTAAAGTGTGGGTATGCAAAGCGCTATGTCAGGAATGCTATCGCGCGCCAGAGAGCACCTCGTGACCGTCGCCGCCAGGAAGCCGAGCGGCTGGTTGGGCCGCCTCATCTATGGCGGCCTCTCCTCGGTGGACTCGCTTGGCCGCCTCGCCCTCGAGCGCATTGAGCCGCGCGCCGACGACCGATACCTGG
>JBNGDZ010000722.1:0-1878 GCA_049975765.1 Armatimonadota bacterium | reverse complement strand
CGCCGTGGTCGGAGGAGTAGATGATGATGGTCTCCTCCGCCAGGCCGCTCTCGTCGATCCAGTCGATTAGCTCGCCGACCGCGAAGTCCACGTGGGTGACGTTGCCCAGGTAGCCGTGCAGCTTGCGCAGCCGACCCGCCTCGAAGGTCCTCGGCTCGAAGAGCTGCCAGTCGGCGGTGCGCCACCGCTCCGCGGCCCGCCGCAGGTGCGGGGCCTTCCCGGACATGTCGTACTCCGCGTTCGGTGGCAGCGTCAGCTCGCTCTCCCGATACAGGTCCCAGAAGCGCTGCGCCGGGGTGTAGCACTGGTGGGGCTTGGGGAGGCTGACATGCGCGAAGAAGGCCTGTCCCTCGCGCGCGCAGTCCTGCATGAAGTCGATCGCCTGCCGGACGGACCAGCCCTCCTGGCCGTCCTCATAGGAGATCATCGACGGCCGCCCCTCCACCGTCTGCCGTCCGCGCTCACCAAACTCCTGCATGGCCCCATGGTCCTCCAGATCGGTGAGGCCGCGCTCGGCCAGATACTCCGCGTAGGCCGCGCTCCGGCCGCCGATGGAGCAGTCGCAGGTCTCGTGGAAGAGGTCCGTGTCATCCTCAACCCAGTACTCAGGGCAGTGGATCTTGCCCACCGCGGCGGTGCGGTACCCGTGCCGGCGGAAGTGTCCGAAGATGGTGGGCAGGCCCCGCGGATTCGGGCCGCTGAGGCCGTAGTAACCGTGGTTGTGGCAGTACTGGCCCGACATCCACGAGACCCGACTCGGCGTGCAGATGGGGTTCTGGCTGATGGCCGTGCGGAAGCGCACGCCCTGCGCGGCGAGCCGGTCGAGGTTCGGGGTCTCGACGTCAGGATGGCCCTCGTGCCCCAGCACCTTGGCGTTGTGCTGGTCGGACAGGATCAGCAGAACGTTCGGCCGCTCACTCATTGTGGGCCTCCGAAACCCGGCGGTATGCGCTGCTCTACGTGATGGCCTCCAGAAGGCGGATCGACGCATCCACGATCATCTCGCCCGCCTCCGGCACCAGCTTGCTCCCCCTGCAAAGCGCCGGCTCGTAGCCGCCCTTCTCGATGGCCTCCGCTGTGGGCACGTAGCCGGCGTTGCCGTTGGCGAGGGAGATGAAGGCCGTGTGCTCGAACGGCGAGCGGGCCTTGCAGTCGAGGCCGAAGCGGCAGAACATCTGGCCGGGCGAGGACGCGATGGCGAACTCGCCCACCCGCGCGCAGATCACCTCGCAGGGCTCCCGCCCGACGCGCTCGATGTACTCGGCCAGCGCCAGCCGCTCCCGGGCGAAGACGACCTCGCGCGAGTAGTCGCCGTCCTGGGCCTCCGCCACCGTTGCCTCGTCGCGCTCGAGCTGCTCCGCATCGGGGCGGCGGAAGTCGATCTCCAGCGTTTCGCGTTTCGCCGCGATCGGCGCGTCGTCGCTGAACCGCATGTCGGCGAGCAGCTTCAGCGTCTCGCCGGTCAGCTTCCGGGCGAAGCGGCGGATGGCCTGCTCGCCCCGCTGGGGCTGGTCGAGCAGCGGGTTAACCTGCGTCACATCGCCCATCGCGCCGTTGAGGAAGACCAGGGGCGCGCCGGTCAGGCGCCCGGTCTGATCGCTCCACGCACCGGGATAGTCCGCCGAGAAGCGCGCTCCCTCGGCCAGTGTACAATGGCAGGTGAAGTTGCCGACCAGGCCGAGAATGCGGCCGTCCTGCCCTCGCGCCGCCAGCACCAGAACCTCCGGATCGCTGGGCCCGGCGCGCTCCATCACGTCGCCTCGCACCGGGTCCGCGTGGGTCTCGTGGGAGCCGTCGGCGAGCACCCAGCGGCGGTTCCATGCCAGCCCCTCGGCGCGGCCGTAGGCCCAGGCGACCTGCGCGGGAGCCGCCCGCTCC
>JBNGDZ010000721.1:0-1879 GCA_049975765.1 Armatimonadota bacterium | reverse complement strand
GCCGCGGTCCGGGTGTGGGTGCCGGACGCGCTGAAGAAGATCCTGCCCGACGCCGAGCCGCCCTCGCAGCCGGCGCTGTCAGTTGAGCTGTCGGCGGCGCGCGGTGACTACGAGAGCATTCAGGTCGCGGTGCGCGCGGATGCCCCTGGAGAGTCGGCGACCGCGGAGATCTCGCCGCTGGGCTATGATGACCGGACGATATCCGGTGACGAACTGACGGTGAACGTGGTGGGGCTGGTGCCGGTGGAGGAGAACACCGACGGCACGCCGCCAGAGGAGCTGATCCCCGCGCCGTGTGAGATCCCCGATCCCCTGCTGCCGGACCAGCCGCTGGAACTCGAGCCGGACAGGACGCGCTGCTTCTGGTTCACGGTTCACGTACCACGTGACGCTGAGCCGGGCCGCTACGAGGGACAGATCACCGTGCGGGCGGATCGGGAGGTGCAGATTCCCGTCAGGCTCACGGTACATCCGGTCACGCTGCCGGAGCACCGCCCCCTGCATATGACCAACTGGTTCTCGGCCGGTGCGCTCACGAGCTGGTACGACCTGGAGTCATGGTCAGACGAGCACTGGGAGCTGATACGCCGCTACGCTGAGGACATGGCCGAGCACGGGCAGGACACGATCATCGTGGGTCTGGGGATGGTGGAGATCTGGCAGGAGGCGGACGGGAGCCTCAACTTTGACTTCGAGCGCTTCGACCGCTACATCGACACCTTCCGGGAGGCCGGCGTAGATCAGCTCATCGAGCTGGGGCACGTGGGCGGTCGCGGGCCCGGGGGCTGGAGTGCCCCGGAGATGGTCTTCCACGACTGGACGGTCAAGGTGCGCGAGGGCGCTGAGGCGAGGGAGCTCTCGCGCGAGGACAAGACCAGGGCGCTGGTGCACGCCATCCAGGAGCACCTGCGCGAGCGGGGCCTGCTGGACCGGGCCATGATCCACATCGCCGACGAGCCCATCCCGGTGAACCTCGACTCCTGGATCGAGAAGAGCCGCATCGTCCACGAGGCCGCGCCTGAGCTTCGGCGCATCGACGCCATCCACGTGCGCGACTGCCGGGGTGAGCTGGAGATCTATTGCCCCGAGCTTGGGTACTTCGACCGCTGGCACGAGCACTACGCCGGGATGCAGGAGGAGGGGCTCATCGAGCTGTGGTTCTACACCTGCTGCAACCCCCGCGGCCTCTACGCCAACCGCTTCATCGACTACCCGCTCATCAAGACCCGCCTGCTGCACTGGATGAACTACCTCTACGACGCGCGCGGCTACTTGCACTGGGGGCCGAACCGGTGGAACGAGAGGCCCTTCGAGGATCCCGTCAGCGGGGAGCTGCCGCCGGGCGACGCCTGGATCGTGTACCCCGGCGAGGACGGGCCGCTCAGCTCCGTGCGCTGGGAGGCGCTGCGGGACGGGGTCGAGGACTTCGAGCTGCTGTGGCTGTTGGAGCAGAGTCAGCGCGATGCCGCACGCAACCTGGGAGTGGCAGATGACGGGTGGGATGTTACCGGCGCAGGCAAGCGCATCGCCAGGCGGCTGATCCGGACGCTGACCGATTACACCGACGATCCGGCGGAGCTGCGACTGGCGCGGGAGCAGATCTTCGCCGCCATCCGGGAGAGCGGGGAGCCGCCGCTGCTGGTGGCGAGGGTCGATCCGGAGCCGGGCGGGCATATCGCTCCGGGGACGGTCGTGGTGGAGGGCGCCGTCGAGCGCGAGGCAGAGGTCAGCCTGAAGGGGCGGGCGGTCCAGGTCGATGGGCGCGGACGTTTCCGCGCCACGGTGCAGAT
This sequence comes from Armatimonadota bacterium, assembly GCA_049975765.1. Taxonomy (GTDB): domain Bacteria; phylum Armatimonadota; class Zipacnadia; order Zipacnadales; family UBA5352; genus JAYENL01. The sequence continues at coordinate 89 of JBNGDZ010000721.1, read as the reverse complement.
CTCGCGGGAGGAGCCCTCGGTGACGCTCACCGCGACGCTGCGCCGCAAACGCAAGCGTATCGACTGGACCTATGATGTCGCGGACGCCG
>JBNGDZ010000720.1:0-1879 GCA_049975765.1 Armatimonadota bacterium | reverse complement strand
TTGCAGCCCAGCTCCCGCAGCAGCTCCAGCTCCTCCGTGTGCGTCGCGAAGCCGTCGCCCGCCACCTCACCGGTCCCGTAGCAGAAGATGTCGAGCCTGCGGGAGGCGGTGATGGCCGGATCGAGCTGGCGCACCGAGCCCGCCGCGCAGTTGCGCGGGTTGGCGAAGGTTGGTTCTCCCTCGGCCTCCCGCTCGGCGTTGATGCGCTCGAACTCGCTGACGGGGAGAAAGACCTCGCCCCGCACCTCGATGACCGCCGGCGGCTCCCCCCGCAGCCGCAGGGGGATGCTCCGCACCGTCTTCAGGTTGGGCGTGATGTCCTCCCCACGCGCCCCGTCGCCTCGCGTGGCTCCCTGCACCAGCACCCCGTCCTCGTAGCGCAGGCTCACCGCCAGCCCGTCGATCTTCAGCTCGCACACGTAGGGGATCTCCTCGTCCTCATCCATCCCCACATGGCGCTTGAGGCGCCGGTCGAACTCGATCAGCTCCTCCTCGCTGAAGGACTTGTCGAGGCTGAGCATGGGCACGGTGTGCTCGACCGTCTCGAACTCATCGGACGGCTCCGCGCCCACGCGCTGGGTTGGCGAATCCGGCCGCTGAAGCTCGGGGAACTGCTCCTCGAGCCGCTCCAGCTCCGCCAGCATGGCGTCGTACTGCTCGTCGGAGATCTCCGGATCGTCGAGGACGTAGTAGCGGTAGTTGTGATAGTTGAGCTCGCCGGTGAGCTCCTCGATCCTCTCTCTCGCCTCTTCGCGATCCAACCTCCGTCAGCTCACTCCCCAAGTGTCCCGCCCGGCTGCAACAGGGCCATCATCCGCTCGTCGCTGGCGATGCAGCGGCCGGTGGCGTCGAAGGCCCGCGCCGCCACCCGGACTTGCCCCTCGGGGCACTGTGCGTGGTCCAGGGAGTACCGATAGGGCTCCCGATTCGTCATCACCAGCACGCGCCCATTCACCTCAAAGGTCAGGTAGGCGAACTCCCCGGCGTCGCCCGCCAGCTCGCACGTCAGCAGCGTCCGGTTCTCGCGCTCCGCGTCCGGCATCGGCTCGCCGAGCGTCACCATGGTGCGCACCGGTGCCGACGCCGCCGCGGTCTCACCCTCGACGTCCGGGCCGGGCGGCGCGGCCGCCACCTGCACCGCTCCCGGTGCGTCATCGAAATGATACGCAACCTGATTGGCGACCACGAGCGTCCCCAGGATATGATAGCGCGCGCGGTCGGCCAGGCTCCGGCCCCGGCCCGTCTTGGCCTCAAAGAGGTATGATGGCACCTGATGCACCAGGCCGAAGTGCCGGTGGCACAGCCGCGTGTCGTCACCGGGCGCGTCGTAGTAGCAGTTCAGCGGGAAGCCGTAGCGCCTCATCCACACCGAGAGCATCGCGCCGGTCCGACCACAGCGCTCCCCCAGCAGCGCCGGCAGCGCGTCGCAGCGGCCGATAGTCTCCACGAAATCCTCCTGGTAGGAAGGCTTGCTGGAGGATGCCGGCAGCTCGTGCAGGTCTACCACCGCGTCCGGCCGCCACGTCTCAAAAGCCGCCTCGATGGCTCTGGTCTCGGGCTGGCTGAGGGCCTGCCAGTCGCGGTTGAGGTCCACCCCCGCCGCGTTGCGGCGCGACGAGCGGGCGGCACCGTCGGGGTTCGCCATCGGGATGATTAGCAGCGCCTCACGCCGCAGCAAGGCCCGCTCCGCGGGGCCATCGCTCTCCGCCAGGTGCCGCAGAAGCGCCAGCGCCGCCTCCGTGCCCGACGGCTCGTTGCCGTGCTGGCGCGCAATGACCATCAGCCTGCGCAGGTTCGTCGGGTCGCAGTCGGGATCGTAGACCGCCGCCATCGCAACGATCCGGCCGGTGCCGGTCGTCCCCAGGCTCCAGCATCTCAC
>JBNGDZ010000719.1:0-1885 GCA_049975765.1 Armatimonadota bacterium | reverse complement strand
CTCCAGATCGCAGGCGGTGCGCAGCCGCAGGCCCTCGCGGAGGAAGCGGCGGATCTTGTAGAGGGCCATGGTGGTGAGCAGGGCCTCGGCGGCCTCGCCCAGGCCGAACGCCCGGATCTGCGAGAGGTCGAGGTTGAAGTAGGCGGTGATCTCATCGGCGGTGTACTCCTCGCGGGGGTAGGGGACGTGGCCGAAGCCCTCCTCACTGCCCCGTGCGCGCCCCTCCGCGTCACGGGACTCGCGGCCGCCGGTGGGGTCGCCGGTGGGGTCGATATGGTCCATCTTCACGCCGCCGCTGGTGGCCACGCGGACGCCCGTGGCCTCAATGAAGGACGAGATTGCACGGGGAATCCTGATCCGGCCATCAAGCTTCTCCAGGAAGACACCGTGCAGCAGGCAGTTGCAGTCGTACTTCATGGCGACTGCGGCCAGCTTCTGGAAGTCGATGGGGCGCTTCTTGGCGGCGTCCAGCTCCTCGGCGAGGGTCTTCTTGAAGTCCTTGTCATCGAGGATGTAGGAGCTGTCCAGCCGGTGTGCCTCGAGCATGGAGCTGGTAAGGAACTCCCCGTCGCGTTCAACCCGCACGTAGGAGATGCCCTGCAGGGGCTCGATGACGTCCCGCTGTGCCTCGTCCCAGCAGACGCCCTCCAGGCGGTTGGCCATGGACTGGGCGCTCTCGACCAGGAGCTGCTGGCCCTCAGTGGTCTGGTAGACGGCCGCTCCCAGGTCGGGAAAGCCGGTTGGCTGGAAGCGGCTGCCCTGCAATGGCTGCAGCGGCACCTCCATCAGCAGGCGTGGCGCGTCGCGTAGATCGTCTACGTAGTCAGGCATTGCTGAATCCCTCCCGGACGTCTATACGGCCTGCTCTTCCTCCTGCTCTTCCTCGTGCGGCAGCAGGACGTGGTCACACAGGGCCGCGACGGCCTCCTTGGACACCGGGAACAGCAGGGCCGCCGCGATGCGCCGCGACATCTCCGGCGTCTCGGGCACGCCCTCGATCGCCACGGGCAGCCCCGAGGCCCGGAGGCGATGGGCTGCGCGCCCGGTGGCTTCGAGCATCCGGCCCGCACAGGCGAGCCGCGAGACCTCCGGATCGTAGCGGATCTCCACCGGCGTCGCCGCCGGGGATCGCTTCACGGGATGCGGCAGATGCACGAGCTTCAGCAGCGAGTAGCCGGCCGGCAGGACTCCCCCGTAGTTCGGGGCCGTCCACTCGCGGTCCAGCCAGACGGCGTTCAGCCCCCACAAGAGATCCTCCAGCTTGCTCTCGTCGATCTCCTCGTAGATGAAGGCGCCGATGTCGTCCAGGCGCGCGGGCCGCGTCCCGCACAGCGGCAGCGCGTCCAGCCCGAGCCGCCTGGAATCCATGCATCGCCGCATCAGCACCGCGGCCAGGTTACTCGACAGATCACCGTGGCCCCAGACGACTGCGGGATCACTCTTGAGCCTCCGCGAGCTCGCGCTGCCCTCGATCCTGAAGCGCGGATAGCTGTCCCACTGGCGGAGGGGAACCATGTTCGCGCGCAGAGGCCCGATCTTCTCCTGCGCACGTATCGAGGCCAGCGAAAGCGCCAGGCGGAACTCGGGGCTGTCGTCATCGCATACTCGCAACCAGCCCTGGCTGAGCGATGGCACAGGAGACAGGCCGGAGGAGGCAGTGGTGCGCGGGCTGCGCACCATGGCCTGCTCGGCGGCGCCCAGCGCCATCAGCACCTCCTGCCAGCGCACCGGCGTATCATGCCGGCAGACGTCCATGATGGCCTGCTGGATGCGGTGTAGTGCACGCTTTACCCGTTCGGGAGTCTTCTTGAGACTAGCGATCACGCATAGAGATGTGAGCCAGCCGTCCCGATCCACTTGCTCCAGAAGGCCAACCGAGCCCGAT
>JBNGDZ010000718.1:0-1887 GCA_049975765.1 Armatimonadota bacterium | reverse complement strand
CCTGCTTCGTGGTAGAATCCCTGTGAGATGAGGCAGATTCGCAGCCCTTGAGACCACGCCGCGGTCTCAGATCATCGTCGGAGGAGACGATCATGGCCTCGCGCAAGCGCTCGCTCGGTGAGCGGCTCCTGGACAGCCTCAAGTTCTGGCTGGTTGTGGCAATCCTGTGCGGGATCGTCGGCACCGGGGCCTACTACTTCGGACGCAACTACGTGGGCCAGCACCTGCATGAGATGGAGGTCAGCCAGCGCGCCCCGGAGATCACGCCACAGCCGTCGGCGTCGGCGGCGGCAGACGAGAGCGACGATGAGCCCCCTGTCAAGCCTGTCGTGATCATGCGGGAGCGAGAGCCGTCCGCCCGGGAGAAGCGCCGGGTGGCTCGGGAGCTGAGCCGTCCTCAGGATGGCGCCCAGCTCCACGCAGCGGAGGAGGCGGCCCGGGATCAGGCGCCTCGGCAAGAGTCAGGTGGGGACGAAAAGCAGCCGGCCGAGGACGGGGGCGATGAGGGCGGGGAGGTCGAAGAGGCGCCCGCTGCCGGGCCTGCTCCTGACGAGCAGCCTGCGAAGGCGAGTGACGAGCAGTACGTGGTCTCCGCCGGCTCGTTTGCCGACGCGAGCAACGCTCAGCGCCAGGTGCAGCGCCTCAGCGAGCGCGGCTACCAGCCCTACATTACCACCGTCGAGAAGGGCGATATCACCTACAGGCAGGTCAACGTAGGAGTCTTCGGAGAGCGGGAGCAGGCCGAGCAGGTCAAGGACCGCCTGCGCTCCCAGGGCTTTGATGCCGCTGTCTGGACCGAACAGGGGTAGCGTACACTGCCGCAGGTTGAGCGCATTGCACTGGTGGTACTCGACAGCGTCGGGGTCGGTGACGCCCCCGACGCGGCCGACTTCGGCGATGAGGGAAGCGACACGCTGGGCAACACGTCGCGGGCGGTCGGCGGGCTGGCGCTTCCGAACCTGCAGGCCCTGGGCCTGGGCAACATCCACGAGATCCAGGGCGTGCCCCCCGCGACAGAGCCACGCGCGGCCTTCGGGCGGATGACGGAGCGATCCGCGGGCAAGGACACCCTCACGGGCCACTGGGAGCTGACGGGCCAGATCAGGGACCGGCCCTTCCCGACCTATCCGGATGGCTTCCCGGAGGAGGTCATCGCGCGGCTGCAGGAGCGCACCGGGCGGCCGATAATCGGCAACCGCCCGGCATCGGGGACGGTCATCATCGAGGAGCTGATCGACGAGCACCTCGACAGCGGCGCCCTCATCGTCTACACCTCCGCAGACAGCGTCCTCCAGATCGCCGCACACAAACAGGTCGTGCCGCTGGAGGAGCTCTATCGCGACTGCCGTAGCGCGCGCGAGATCCTTACCGGCGAGCATGAGGTGGCGCGGGTGATAGCCCGACCGTTCGTGGGGCAGCCGGGCGCGCTGCGGCGCACCGATGAGCGCCGGGACTTCGCGCTCCCGCCGCCGGAGCCGACGGCTCTTGACCTGCTGCAGGACGTGGGCGTGGAGGTCATCGGGGTGGGCAAGATCGAGGACATCTTCTCAGGGCGCGGCCTCGATGTCTCGCACCGCATCCACGATAACGTGGACGGGTGCGAGACCATCATCAACCTGCTGCGGGAGCGCGCCGGCGGGCTGATCTTCGCCAACCTGAACGACTTCGACACACGGTTCGGCCATCGGAACGACCCCGAGGGTTACGCCTCGGCCCTGGAGGAGTTCGACAGATACCTGCCGGAGATGCTGGATGCGCTCGGGGAGAGGACGCTGCTCGTGCTGACCGCGGACCATGGCACGGACCCAACGACGGCGAGCACCGACCACTCCCGCGAGCGCGTGCCGCTGCTGATCGCGGGTGGGGGTGTGCAGGAGGGGCAGGACC
>JBNGDZ010000717.1:591-1898 GCA_049975765.1 Armatimonadota bacterium | reverse complement strand
GACCAAGAACGCCGCGGGCCTCTTCGCCGCCGACGGCATGGACCTGGTGGACCTGTTCGTGGGCTCGGAGGGCATCCTCGGCGTCGTCACGAGAGTCCTCGTGCGGCTGACGGAGCGGCCGGAGCTCGTCTCGGACACGGCGTTCTTTGACGGTGAGGACGCGGCTGTCGCGCATGCAGATGCGCTCCGCGAGGCCGCAGCCGAGGGCGTGGCTATCGTTTCGATCGAGTACTACGACCCCGGCGCGCTGCGCTTCATGGCCGATCAGCCGCAGGTGAAGCCCGAGCACCAGGCGGCGATCTTCACTGAGGTGGCCGCCGAGGACTTCGACGCCATCGAGGCCCTGGCGATGATCATCGAGCAGAGCGCGCCGCTGGACGACTGGTTCGCCGACTCCGAGCGGGATCGCGAGGCCCAGCGCACCTTCCGCCACGCCCTGCCCGAGAACGTCAACACCTGGCTGCGGCAGCACGGCACCGACAAGCTCTGCACCGACTACGCCGTGCCGGCGGCGGCCTTCGGGCGCATGATGGACGCCTATCGCGAAGCGACCGAGCGGTTCCTGGCCGTGACCGGGCGCCCGGCGTCCTCCTCAGTCGTCTTCGGCCACATCGGTAACTACCACCTGCACGTGGACTTCCTGCCCGCCGACGCGGCGGAGGAGGGGGCGGCCATGGAGCAGTACATCTTCCTTGCGCGCACCGCCATCGACCTGGGCGGCACGATCACGGCCGAGCACGGTGTCGGCAAGAAGACGCTGCCCATCGACGGGCGCGACGTGCCCTACCTGGAGCTGATGTACGGGGTCGAGGGCCTGGAGGAGATCGCGGCCGCCAAGCGGGCACTCGATCCGGCGAGCGTCCTGAACCTCGGCAACATGATTCCCGCGGAGATGGTGCGCAGCGGCTGACGGGAGGAGTCCAGACCCCCGCGGCGAAGCACCGACTTCCCGACCACGGACCCTGATCCTGATCGCGCACGGATGGAGGAGCACGTGTCCAGCGTTCAGCCGCGCGTCACGCTCATAGAGCACACTGAGCGCCCCGACGAGGTCATCGCGGCCGCCGCCCGCCTCTGCTACGCCAGCGACACCTCGGAGCTGATGCGCCAGGATCCCGACGACGCCCGGGCGCTGGTCGCCAGGCTGCAGCGCATGGGCCATCACAGCCCGCTGGAGCACGCCTCCTTCACGTTCTACCTGGAGGGCGTCTCCCGGGCGCTGACGCACCAACTGGTGCGGCACCGTATCGCCAGCTACTCCCAGCGCTCGCAGCGCTACGTGGCACATGACTCATTTGACTACGTGA
>JBNGDZ010000717.1:0-581 GCA_049975765.1 Armatimonadota bacterium | reverse complement strand
CCGCAGCTTCAGGGCCGCACCGTGACGGCGGACGGCCGTAAGGTGGACGCGGTGGAGTACTTCCGCGAGACCATGGCGCTGATCGCCGGGCGCTACGCGGCGCTCAACGACGCCCTGGGCCGCACCGGCGAGCGCAGCAACGAGGACGCGCGCTACGTGCTCCCGAACGCCTGCGAGACGAAGATCATCGTGACCATGAACGCGCGAGAGCTGCTGCACTTCCTCGCCGAGCGCCTCTGCCAGCGCGCGCAGTGGGAGATCCGGAGGGTGGCGGAGATGATGCTGGAGGCGGTCCGGCCGGTGGCGCCGGCGGCCTTCCAGGGCGCGGGACCCAAGTGCGTGCGGCTGGGCAGATGCCCTGAGGGCGACCGCGGCTGCGGGCGATACGCCGAGATGGTCGAACGCTACCTGCACAGCAAGGAGAGCCGATCGTGAAGTCGATCACCGAGCAGCTCGAGCAGAAGAGGGTCCTGATCGCCGACGGCGCGTGGGGGACCCAGCTTACCGAGCGAGGCCTGCCGCCGGGCGAGGCGCCGGAGAGCTGGGTGCTGAGCCGGCCGGAGGCGGTGCGCGAGGTGGCC
>JBNGDZ010000716.1:0-1922 GCA_049975765.1 Armatimonadota bacterium | reverse complement strand
GGCCTCCCTCACGCCGCAGGTCGATCTCCCGGCGCGGGATCTCCGGCCCGACCAGGGACGCGGTCGAGACGCTGATCCCCTCCGGCACTGCCACGGTCACCTCACACTCCTCCGCCGGCACCAGATCACCGGTGGGCATGTCGTAGTTCACCAGGTGGATGTCCACCCGGCGTCCGGGCCGCTGCCAGAGGCTGACCCACACCAGCGGGCCGGCATCGGTGCGGATCAGGCGCTCCTCCTCCACGCCGGAGGTGACCGCATCGGCGAATGCCCTCCGGGCCGCGGCGATATCGGTGCCCGACTCGGCCCCCGCGAGCAGGGCGTCCGCCTGCTCCGGCGCCAGGGCGGTGGCGGGCAGGTCGGGCGGGGTGCGGGGTACATGGTCCTCGTCATAGATACCGAAGTCCCCCAGCGTCACCAGGTGGCCGCCGCGCTGGATGAAGCGCCGCAGAGCCGCCTCCTGGCCCTCGCTGAGGCACTCGACACCCGCCGCGACGACGACCCGGTACCGGTCCAGCTCAGACAGGCACGGCCGCTCATCGACGACCTCGGGGTGAGCGAAGACAACCGCGCCGTAGGGGACGTGACTGTCCGCCAACGCCCGCGCGGCGGCCGCGAACAGGTCACGCGGGGGCGAGTCCCTCAGGCCCAGTGCCGGGAACTGGCCCCACATCCAGGTGGTCGGCGAGGCGATGAGCCCCACCCGCGCCACCGGCTCGCGCCGCGTGAAGAGGTGCCGATTCTCCCGCACGAAGCGCGAGAACTCCTGGTACTCCGCGGAGGGGGAGTTGGCCACATGGACTCCGCCGTTGGCGAGCGCCTCGCTGAGGACGGTCAGCCGCGCGTCGGCGGATGATGGGTAGAGGCACGACCAGACGGGCTGCCCGCGCCCGCCGGCGGCCCGGCCCACCGTGTAGCGCAGGGCAGACCAGGCATGATTGTTGGTGGCGGTCGGCAGACGCAGGCCATCCTCGATCCAGACCACATCGACCTCGGTGCACTGATGCAGCCCGAAGCTGTTGGTCTGGGCCGCGTACTGGTTGCCGTAGATCGGGGGGATCGGCACGCCCTGGCGCGCGGCCTCCTCGCGCACCTTCCGGCAGACGTCGCGCCAGTTGTCGAGCATCGAGATGTGCTGGTACTTCAGATACTCCCGGCACAGCGGGTCCTCAAGCACCTCCAGGCCGGGCTCGGGATAGGTCTCGCGCAGGTACTCGGCGAAGTCGAGCCGCCCTACATCGGCGACGCCCATCTGCGCCAGCTCGGCGGCGGTGAAGCGCTCGCGGAGGTAGTCCCGGAAGCCGCTGACGCACCAGTTGCAGAAGGCGCCACGGCCGAAGATGAAGCCGGCGACGTCGATGTTGTCCTGCGATATGGTGTCGGCGAGCCCCACCGGCATGAGCAGGCCCTGATTGTGCCAGGTGTGCCACTTGGGCGCGTTGTGACACATGGAGGCGCAGTAGCGCTCTCTGCTGTCCCAGACCGGATCGCCATTGAGCCTACGGCCGACGCCGTTGGTGCGGAACTGCTCCATGCGCAGTCGCCACTCGCGGTCGTACCAGGTGACATACTCCTGGTACTCGCGCTGCCAGGCGCCTCCCGAGACCCGGACGCCGTTGCGGCGGTAGACATCGCCGATGTTGCCGTAGATGCCGAAGTGCCAGTCCATCAGGTCCGGCCGCACGGTGGCGACGACGTCGCGGGCGTGGTCGAGGCCATATGTGCCGTCCATCAGCACGATGAGGGTGTCGGACAGCCACGCCCTGGTGTCGGGCGAGATGCCCTGAGCGGCGGGCACGGCGGAGGTGCTTAGGACGAACGCGAGGCACAGCAGCAGTCCCCTCACGGCGGGGCAGCTCCTCTCGTAGCCGATCGATCATGCGACGTCTTGTTGCTTCCCGCCCCCGGTGCTGCCTTCCCTG
>JBNGDZ010000715.1:0-1938 GCA_049975765.1 Armatimonadota bacterium | reverse complement strand
GCCTACTACTTCACGAGGGCGCTCCTGGACGACCGCCCGGTGCCTATCGACGTCTACCGCATGTGCGACTACACGGTGCCGGGGATCATCGCCGCCCGCTCGGCCGAGCAGGGCGGCCAGCCCATGACCGTCCCGGACATGCGCACCGGCCCTCGCGACCGGACCGAGTTCTGGGAGCACGTCCCGCTGCCGGAGACCGAGCCGGAGCGGTGGGACTACGAATCGCCCGCCGAGGTACGCTTCTGACCGCGGACTGAGGGGCGGACGTGGCAGGAGGACGCGCGGCCCATGGCTAATCCCTCCGCGGGACTTCAGCCTGCAGTGACGAGGAGGCGCACATGGGACAGGAGCAGCAGGAGCTGGTGGGGAAGACGGTGGACATGGCGGGGCTGGTGGAGTGCCAGGACGGGGCGGTGGTCAGCCGCACGATCATCGAGCGCGAGACGGGCACGGTAACGCTCTTCGCGTTCGCCGAGGGACAGGGGCTGAGCGAGCACACCACGCCCTACGACGCGATGGTCTATGTTCTCGATGGCAGCGCGCAGATCACCATCGCGACTGAGACGCACACGGTGGCGGCGGGGCAGATGCTGATCATGCCCGCGGACGTGCCTCACGCGTTGCACGCCGACGAGGCGTTCAAGATGCTGCTGGTTATGATCAAATCGTGACCGATGCCGTGGCGAGGGCACGCCTGTCCCTCGCCGGTAGCAGCATGGATGAGGTGACACATGATCGAGCCGGCGTGGATCTCGCATCCTGACGAGGTCGATGAGACGGTGGAGCAATGGTCGGAGAGCTATTCCGACCTCTTCCTCGCGGAGAGCAGGCGGCAGTTCGCCGGCAGGCCGGTGTGGGCGCTGACTGTCACGGACCGGTCGGTCGATGACGCCGGGAAACGCAAGATGATGGTCACCAAGCCCCACGCGCACGAGCCGGCACCCATCGCGGGGCAGATGAATGTCATCAGCCAGCTTCTGACGGGGGAGACGCTGGACGGCCGGCCCTCGGAGCTTGACAACGAGCGCGTGCTGCGGCAGTGCCTGCTGGTGTTCATGCCCGACGCCAACCCCGACGGGACCGCCCGCGCGCCGGTGGAGGCCTGGGACGGGAGCGAGTACACCAACGAGGAGTTCTGGGCCTGGATGCGAGGGCCGGATCCGCAGACCGGGAAGATGTGGAAGCGCGTGGACATCTTCGACGAGCGCGAGGAGGAGAACCTGCCCGAGCGCATCGGCATCGTCTACGAGCAGATCGACGAGCACCGGTGGGTGGAGCCCAACCGGCATCACGCCTCCTCGCTCTTTCAGTGGATCTTCGAGATGCTGGATCGGCACGATGACTGGGACCAGCTTCTGAGCCTCCACCAGACCGAGTTCGAGAACTCCCCGCACAACGCCATGGTCATCCTGCCGTGCCTGTACGAGGATCTCGACCCCTCGATCCAGCGCTACTGCATGCAGTGGGCGAAGCGGATCGTGGGGGCCTGGGGCGATATCGAGGGCGCCAGGCCCATGCAGGAGGTCAGGCCCCTGGGCTACACCGGCCAGCAGCGGCAGTACTTCGTGGAGCGCTGGGGCGAGCTCTACGATCGGTTCGCGATCCTGACCTCCGAGATCCAGAACAACAGCCCCCGCACGCCGCCGGCGGTGCAGCGCCGCCTCAACGAGGTGGCGATTCAGGCCAGCATCGAGCAGTTGCTGGCGGATACAGCATAGCCAATCGTGGGCGGGCTTGCAGCCTGCCTGGTTCGCCAAACGCTCGTGCTGCATATGGAGGAGAGAGAGCCATGACCAGGATAGCTCTAACCGTGCTAATGTTGAGCGTGGCGGTGATGACGATGGCACAGGAGGATGCGGCGGTCTGGGTGGCGTCGCCATGGCAGCGCGTGCTCAGAGAGACTGCACCGGGGGAGCAGAGCGCGGCGCGACTGCAGGC
>JBNGDZ010000714.1:0-1951 GCA_049975765.1 Armatimonadota bacterium | reverse complement strand
ATCTGGCGCTGGCCGGGCCGGTTCAGTGCCGGCCACGCCGCAGACGAGATCGTCGAGTCGGTGGACTTCACGGCCACGGTCTGCGCCCTGGCCGGCCTGCCGGCGCTGGAGACCTCCGACGGCCGCGACATCTCGCACTTGCTGCACGGCGAGAGCGGTGAGGTGCATCGGTGCGGGGTCACGGAGTTCGCCTGGAGCAAGAGCCTGCGGCGCGGCCGCTGGCGCCTGGTCTACTACCCGCCGGAGATGTTCCCAGAGGAGTACCCCGAGGGCTTCCGCGAGCTATACGACCTGGAGAGCGACCCGTGGGAGATGCAGAACCTGTACTTTGAGCCCGAGCATGACGAGGTCGTCCGCGAGCTGAGCGACGAGCTGCTGCGGTGGCTGATCACCACCACGCGGCCCACCACCGTCCACCCGCCCACGCGCTGGAGCAGCCCCCAGGCCGTAACCCGCTACAACAACACGGTCAACGCCGACGGCACCACCAGCCCGGATCGCCTCAGGCCCGGCGGCAACTACCTGTAGCGGGCTCAGCCGCCGCCCGGCCACAGCAGCGGAAGCCCGCGGGGCATGGCATGTTGGTCAGACAACGCCGCCTAACAGTGCCGCGGGCGGACCTCCGCTACGGCCTCTCAGCGACCGGGCAGGGCAGGATCTCGAGCGTGGCGGTCGCCGGGCGGGGCTCGCCCGTATCCGCCCAAAGCTCCAGCCGCCAGCGCCCCGGCTGCAGGCCACCGGTGTCGAGCCACGTCCGCTGCCTGACGCCGGCGGCGAGTCGGGCTGACGGCAGGCTCACCGTCCCTCCGGCGACCGAACGCAGGCGGCCCAGGAGACGCTGGCCCGGCGCGGAGAGGTCGCCGAGGCGCACCGTCAGGTCGATTGGAATGACCTGCCCGCTCCAGGCGGATCCCGGGCAGTCCTCGATGCCCAGCGCGCGAGTCACGTGCGGGATGGGCACCGGAACCGAGGTCAACTCCTCTCCCGCATCTCCGACCACGACAAGGCGCCACTCGACCGGCTGGCCCGGCAGGCGCGCGGGGTCGATCTCATAGCTGAGCGCAAGGTCGGCCCCCGCTCCGGCCTGCAGAGAAAGGGTCTCGGTAGCAACGGGATTCCCGCTCTGGTCCAGCAGCCGCGCCTCCACCGGCCCGGGGGCCTCCTCGCCGGTCGCCCGCAGCGCGGCCTGAAGGCGGTTGCGGCCGGGGAAGCGCGCCCCCAGGTCAAGCCGGGTGATGGCGACCGGGCCGGGCTCGCCGCCGAACATCATCACGCCCCAGCGCTCCTGTTCGGCGAACTGCGCGTTGACCTGCGCCCAGCACGTGATGTGGTTCCAGGAGTGGAACTCGCGCCCCACCTGCAGGCGCCAGACGTCGCCGGCATGGGGAGGTTCATCCAGCCCCAGCCGCCGCCAGGGAACGAAGATCTCCTGGTGGTAGCCCCCGCTGTCGTTGACGGGCGAGACCTGCGCGACCTCTATCCCCTGGGAGGAGACCAGATCGTTGCGCGACAGCAGCGTGCGCGCGCCGCGGACGTTGACGATCAGGTGGTAGTAGTGCGACTGCGAGGGGGCGATCTGGAAGAAGAACTCCATGCAGTCGTCCTGCCACAGGCCGGGGTCATCGGTGTCGTGCTCGCACAGGGAGTTCTCCAGCGTGCTGTGGTTCGCGGCGACGGCCAGATAGAGCCCCGAGGCGTCCCATGCGAACTGAGCATTGGCGTAGCTGGGCGGCGGCATGCGCTCGAACTCCTCCACGCTCCCCGCCTCGGCGCGCATGGCGGCCTCGCGCCGCCATGTCCACCACAGCGCCCCGGTGCCGTTGTAGGATACGCGCCAGACCGCCTCGTCGAGCCTCCCATCGATGTTCACCGGCTGCGAAGCCCGAACCGCCTGCAGCGACTTCTCGACCTGCTCCTCTTGGTGGCGTCTCGAGGCGACGCCCTTCAGACG
>JBNGDZ010000713.1:0-1958 GCA_049975765.1 Armatimonadota bacterium | reverse complement strand
TCACGTAGCCGCCCTCGGCCAGCGGGATCTCAATCGGGTGGGCCAGTGCGTCGAGCCCCTGCAGGATCACCGCGCGGATCAGGTCCCCGTGGCGAGCCCAGACCGACCAGGCTCCCGCCATCATCCCCGGCTCGACCGCCAGCTCAAGCTCAAACCCTCCCCCGTCATCCGCCGCGACCGCGAATGCCTCGTCGGCGAATACCTCATCAGGGGTGTTCGCGCCACGCCACTGGCCGAGCGCCCCCACCTCCGCACCCGCCGCCGGCTCACCATCGGGCGTCAGCACCGTGCCTCGTACGGTCACAGGGCCCGGCTGTCCAGGGCGCTCCCCGTGCGGCGGGGCTGCGGTGCCTGTGGGCAGGTCCCCCTCCAGCGGCGGCGTCAGGCGCAGGCTGTCGATGAAGAGCGTAACCGGCAGCGTGGGCTCAGTGAGCTGGACCTCGACGGTGGTCACCTCGGCGGCCCTGAAGCGTCCGTTGAAGTAACCGGCCTCCTGCGTCTTCCGTCCCTGCAGACGTCGCTCGTTCAGCGGATAGCTGATATGAACCGGGACGTTGGGCTGGACGGGCCCTCTCCGGCAGTCGAAGGTTCACCACGGCGAGCAGCGGCACAAGCCACACCGCCGCCAGGCCGATGCGCCAGAGGTAGTTCCTGAGCGCGGGCGACTGGCGGACCAGCAGTGTGGCCGCCCAGACGCCTACCACCACGGCGTTCGACCCCGCCAGCGCCAGCAGCAGCACCTCACTGGTCATCTTCGGACACCTCCTGCCTCTCAAGCAGTGCCCGCAGCTCCTCCATCTCCTCCGGCGCGACCGCGTCGGAGTTGAGCAGCGTGGACATCAGCCTCAGCGGGCTGCTCCCGAAGACCCGGTCGAGCACGTCACGCAGTACTCGCTCGCGAACTCGCTGCCCCTGTCCCGTGGGGCGGAACACGAATGCGCGCCCCTCCGTACGGTGCTGTGCGAGGCCCTTGTCCTCCAGCGTCCGGAGCACAGTCATGACTGTGTTGTAGCGGGGCCGCTCGTCCTCCGGGAACTGGTCCAGGACGTCATAGACCGTGCCCTCTCCAAGCTCCATGAGTATGTCGAGGACCTCCAACTGCAGCTCGCCCACGCCCGTGATGCGGTTGCTCCTGCCGCCATCCATGCCATATCACCCCATGCATAAAATTACGTAGGTAAGACTATATACCCAAGACCGCTCCCCGTCAAGCCTTTCAGCATGCGGAGCGCACCCCTGGCCAATGGCGGGCGCTCTGAGGCCCGTCGGGCAGTTTGCCGGCCTCGCCGTGCGGTGCTATAATCGCAGCCCACATCTGCACCGCGGCGAGGTGAGCGCGATGGCCGGGGGTAGGCCACTGAAGGTGCCCATCGTCCTCGAGCCCGAGGGCGAGGGGCTGGAGCTGCCGAGATACGCTACGGCCGGCTCGGCCGGCATGGACCTGCGCGCCGCTGTCGAGGATGACCTGACCATCGCCCCCGGCGAGCGTTACCTGTTCAGTTGCGGCTTCCGCATGGCACTGCCGGAGGGCTACGAGGCGCAGGTGCGGCCTCGCAGCGGCCTGGCGCTACGACACGGCATCACGCTGCTGAACGCGCCCGGGACCATCGACTCGGACTATCGAGGAACGGTCTCGGTCATCGTGGCCAACCTCGGCCACGGTCCGGTGGTGCTCCGGCGGGGCGAGCGCGTGGCGCAGATGGTGGTCGCGCCGGTGACGCGCGCGGAGCTTGTGGAGACCGACGAGCTGCCCGACACCGACCGTGGCGGGGGCGGATTCGGGCATACCGGCCGGCAGTGAGCCGACCCCCTGGGGACGATGAGGTGGAGGACGATGACGCGATATGGCCTGACAGCGATTGCACTCGCTCTGGCGCTGGCGGCGTTGCTGGCGGGGTGCGGCGACGAGTCAGCTCCCAGCCCGCCGAAGACCACGAGGGAGGAGGTGACGGGGCCCT